>CALHRC010000067.1 GCA_938038265.1 uncultured bacterium | reverse complement strand
GTTACCTCATTGGCTGGCACCCGGCTGTCAGAACAACCAATCCACAGGAACTTCGGCGCCTGAATCTTCGCCAGCCGGTGAAAATATTCCGGGTCACTTTCAACCTTACCTTCGGCCCAGGCTCGGTTCTGCAGCAACAGTTGTCTTATACTTTCCATTTAGAATTTTGCTCCTTGTTCGGGTTGTAGCGAAAATAAGGGGTATTTGCTGGAGTAGGATTTTTTCAGCTCGACAGTA
The DNA here is from genome assembly GCA_938038265.1 of uncultured bacterium. GTDB lineage: Bacteria > Spirochaetota > Leptospiria > Turneriellales > Turneriellaceae > CALHRC01. The sequence goes on along the minus strand of CALHRC010000067.1, from coordinate 17,764 downwards.
ATATTCTTTTCAGAGGCAGTTGCAATAAAATCTTCCATTATATCAATTATATCCTGGTCAATAAACTGCGGGATCGTACCATCAATAATTACATTCGTGCCTTCCGGTATTGAAGCTAAAGCATCTCTGACTATAGGTTTATTTAGGAAAAACACGTCTTTTTTAAGCTGCAACAGAATATCATTGCCGTCTCTTACGACAGTTATGCAGTTTCGGTAGTTGTTGCGCAAAATAAAGACCAATCCGAACACCATCCCAATACCGATACCACGCAATAAATCGGTAAACATAATACCAAGTACCGTAGCAAAAAAAGGAATGAATTGCTGGCTACCTTTTTTTAAGGTGGAAAGATACAGCGCCGGTTTCGTTAATTTATATCCCACATGGATAAGCACTGCCGCCAAAGCCGCAAGCGGTATTAAATTGAGAATAGGGGCCAGCAACAAAACTGCCAATAATAACCACACTCCATGCAGGATGGTGGATAGCTTGGTACGGGCGCCAGCATTCACGTTAGCCGAAGTTCTGACAATTACCGCCGTCAACGGCAGTCCACCGAGCAGAGCACTGACCAGGTTACCGCTGCCCTGCGCGACCAGCTCTCGGTTAAAAGGAGTTAGTCGCTTCAGCGGATCAAGTCGGTCAGCCGCTTCAACGGACAGCAGAGATTCGATGCTGGCCACGACCGCTATAGTAACGCCAACCACCCAGACTTCTTTTCTGACCACAGCGGAAAAATCCGGAAAAGCCAGAGCTGCGACAAGATCGCCAGGCGCTTCAAAGACCGGCAAACTGACAAGATGCTTTATACCGACATGCAGCGACGATCCTGCCACGCCAAATAACTGGTTGACAACAACTCCCAGAAAAACCACAACCAGAGAAGCTGGAACCAACTTGAAAAACATCATTTTCTTCAGAAAAGGCCGTTCCCACAAATAGATGATTACCAACCCCATAGTTCCTATCATCGCCGCGCCCGGGTGCAGAGCTTTCCAGGCATAGTAGAGTTCTGAGAAAGTATTATGACCGTCTTTCTGCAAAAAAGACAAATCACCTTCAAAATCCATGTCATAGCCGACAAGATGAGGGAGCTGTTTTAAGATCAGAATAAGGCCGATAGCGGCCAGCATGCCGTGAATAACCGCATTAGGAAAATAATATCCCAATATGCCCACGCGTAATGCGCCGAATAGTATCTGCAAAACCCCCGCCACGACAATAGACAGGAGAAACATACTCCAGGCAGCATTGGCATCTGGAGCTACCTGCTGGAAAACACCAATGGCATCAGCTACAATAACGGTAAGGCCAGCAGCCGGGCCACTGACTGATAGAGGTGAGCCGCTAATCGAGCCTACTACCAGCCCACCCACGATTCCGGCAATAAGGCCTGAAAACAATGGCGCGTTGCTTGCCAGCGCAATCCCCAGACAGAGCGGAAGTGCGACAAGAAAAACAACAATCGATGCTGGAACATCCCTCAAAATTGTCTGTATTTTGTTTTCTTTCACTAGTGGCAGGATGCATATAGATTTCATATTGCACAGTAAAAAATAAATAACTTGCTCAATAAATGACTGACAGAAATAATTGCTGTTTTTTTCAGATCATTGACAGAAATACTGCTCCGGTTAGAACTACCCAAACCCAGAAATACTTTTCTGCCGCAGTACCGCTATCTGCGGCGACCAGTGGGCAATAGCCCACTCCAGCATTTTTTCTGGCCGATCGAGAAAAGCAAACAAACCCAGCAAACGCAGGACTGCCGCCAAATTTTCTGAGGCGCGCGTCACATCGAGAGGAGCCGCAAAGGTCTGCTTGCTTAATTTTTGCCCCGCGCTATTGACCAGTACAGGCAAATGGGCGTATTCGGGAATTGGGATATGCAGAGCTTTTCGTAATTCAATCTGTTCCGCCGTACTTTCCAGCAGATCCATCCCCCGCATAACAGAATTAACGCCCAATGAGGCATCGTCAATAACGGTGGTAAGGTGGTAGGCAAAAAATCCGTCGCGCCTTTTAATTATGAAATCGCCAGTTGTTTTTGCCAGCGAAACAAAACACTCACCCTGCAGACGATCCGTCCAGACTGTCTCGGCCAGGGGATCAATTTTCAACCGCCAGGAAAGATTACCTTCGCAAAGTATAAGGCCAGCGCATGTGCCGGGATACGGTTTTCCTTTCACCAGATTTTTTCGGCTACAGCGGCAAGCATAGCTCCGCCCGCTGCGGACCAGACTTTGCCACGCCTCATGGTAGCTTTCTGTCAGATTAGAATGCGCTACCGCACCATCCCAGAAAAGCCCATGACTTTCAAGAGCGCGCAGGATGTACCCGGCAGATCCGGGGCGGTTGCGCAGCTTGTCGTGATCGTCAAGGCGCAAATACCAGAGGCCGCCGCGGCTGCGGATATCCAGCCAGGAACAGACCGCGGTAAATAATGACCCGAAGTGCAGCGGGCCACTTGGAGTCGGCGCAAAACGACCGACTGGTCTAAATTTATTTTTGCCTGTATCGCTCAAACCAGGCCGCAAGCAGCTCATTTACCACCGACGGATTTTCCTGCTGCACAAAGTGCCCTGCACCCGCGATGCGCTCAATTTTTAGACCACCGGGAAAATCTTCCTGGCGCATAATGACATCGTAAAGACGGGTATCCAGACAGCCATCTTTTTCACCGGTAATCGCCAACAGCGGAGCACCAATAGCGGAACTTAAAGTGCGGATACTCTCTCGCCCTTTATCGCTTAAGATATCGGGCAGAGAGCGGTAGTAGGATAAGGCCGCCTGGATGACACCAGGCTGGCGGAATATTTCTTTCAATTTTGTCAGATATTTCGTATCAGCCTGCCAGCCAGGAGACCAATTTTCATACAATTTTTCGAGGAACGCAAAATCATTTGCTTCAACTGTAGCATTGGATAGCAAGGGTAACTGAAAAAATAAGATGTACCAGCTGTTCTTTACCTGCACTGGCACCTGCAGCAGACCGGGCAGAATACGTTTGAGGTATGGCACGGCAATTGTCGTGGCAGAAAGCAGACGATCCGAATGAACTGCAGCAACAGCATAAGTAATAATCGCCCCCCAATCGTGACCAACCAGATGGGCTTTTTTGATCCCCAAAGCATCAAACTGGGCAATGACATCTTGCGCTAGCGAGCTCACATAGTACTCCTGCTCGGCAGGCTGTGAAGAGACTTCATAGCCTCGTAACATTGGCGCATAAACTTTATAGCCGCGTTGTGCGAAGTATTCCATCTGGTGGCGAAAAGTTTCGTTGTAATCGGGAAAGCCATGCAGAAAAAAAACCGGCGTTCCTTCGCCGGCAGCTAGCACGCTAAATTTCAGACCATTGGCCAATACTGTTTCCGTTTTAAACATGGGTATGGCTGGTTTGTCAAAGCCCGTTGTCAATTAAAGTAGTACTTGGCAAAACTTTGTACGGGGGATGTCTTAGTACTGCCTGCCCAGCTCCGGTGACAATAAGAGGCGCATACAGATTGCCGTTGAGCCATCCGGATAATATTGCTTTCTGCGGTGGTACTCGCTAAATCCGGCGCTGGCGTATAACGACAGTGCCGCTACATTCTTTTCAGAAACTTCAAGCAAACATTCCCGATAGCCGCAGGCTCGGGCTAAATCGATCATTGCCGCCAATAATCGTCGTCCGTACCCCTTTGCCCGCCATTGGGGCTCAATGGCAATGCGGCGCAATTCGGCCTGTTCGCCGCTGTCGCCCAGTGAAGCATAGCCCGCTGGCCTACCATTTATACATAAAATCAATACCTGTGCATGGTGTAACTCCGCAGAACAATCAGCCAATGACCAAGGTATAGCAAAACAGTTAGCTTCCAATTCTGCCAGTACATCCCCCTGATCGTTTTTTGCCTTAATCACTTGCAGCGCAGATTGACCTTCAGAATATTGCATGAGGCGAATAAGGCGTGTTTGTTGAGCTGATTCAATTTGACCAGTGGCTTTTTGAGCAGATCATGCTGTGGTGCAATCCTGCGTGGCTCACCCAAGCCGCTGAATTTTGGGTTAAGCCTGAGAAATATTTTGTCATATTCTTGTTCCTGCTGCTCTACTCCGTCTGGAAATCCCCCCGGGAGACACTGTTTTTTCTGGCTGCTTTGCTCATCTTGCTGGTCATAAACGAACAAATTACAGACCAATTGAAACACCTTATCGCTCGGCCCCGGCCTGGGGTTGCCATGGGGATTTACCAGCAGGCTTCAGCCCTCAGCTTCCCTTCGGCACACAGTTCGAATACCATGGCAGCGGCGGTATTCTTTCTGCTCTACCGCAAGCGCCGTGGCTTATCTGTCAAGGTAGCCTGGTGGGCCGTTGGATACAGTCTATTGGTTGGCATTGGTCGGGTTATCGCCAACTACCACTATCCGTTTGATGTGATCTGCGGCTGGCTTTTAGGGGCACGGATGGCTGACATTATGTGGTTTTATTTTGAAAACTATGTCATGTTAAAATTGTTTTCACCCCATACAGCTGCTCTAAAAACTCCGCTTCGTTTTTTTTAACTGCAGCCAAAAACTCGGCAAATAATTCCTTGCTCACAGGTTTAGTAGCATTATACCCCTGCTCAAAGACATAAAACACATCTTTGGCGCCTACCATAGCTGCTGCCACATAGGCCGGACGCATTACCATCTCTGCTAAAGGGTGCTTGCTTAATTCAAAAAAAGACTCCAGATTCCAGATCACCAGCCCTAATTGTTCGAGCCGTTCCTCATAGGTATTGGCTAGCCGGTAAAGCGCCCGGTATGTTTCCGTTTCCAGAATACCATCTTTGACAGCCTGACCTGCCCAGTCAGGGCGCTGGGCCAACATGGCAGCCATTTTTAAGTCTAACGTATCGGTCATCTCATTGAGATATAACAATTTCTCAATTCTATCACGGGCTTTCTCTGACAGCAGCGCCTTGAACCTCTTATAGGTTTTTACTGCCACCTCATCCCGCCGCTGTTTGCCTTCGAGACTATATATCTTTTCAAAGAAATATTCGACTAACTCGCGACTTTCTTTACGATTAAAATAACTCTGGTAGCTGGCATGGAACCGGGCGACATGACTCTTGATAATAATTTGATGGTAATCCGTTATTCTATCGGGAATTACCTGTTGCGTTGTTTTTTTAGCCAATCCTTCACCTGTGCCGTAAGTATGTCCTTGTGGCCTGCTGAAAAACCAATCTGCCAGTAGCCTACCTGCCTGAACAGCAGATTTCAGAGCAAGGCCCGAAACCGCGCAATCCCCAGATCTGACAGTCGGCGGCACTGTTCAGGGGTTAAGACATCAAAATCCATCTTGGTAACCTGGTAACGCAGCCAATTATGCAGCTTCTTTTCTTCGCTGGAAAGCGAATTGCGTTGCGGGAAAGCACCATGTCGGGCAATCCATAATTCAACTTTCTGACAAGTTCTCTCCCAACGGTCTGCCCGCGGATAAAATGGAAAATCAATTTTTTCCAAACGCTCAATCCTGTCTTTGGACAATTTACCTGACTTGAAATCCTTGCGGATCCCCAGAAACCAAACAGCCAGGTGGTGCTCTTCTAAATCGCGGGAACGCTGTGATGGCCAACGGTCGGGATGGCGCAAGCGGAACTTCTGCAGGCTTGCAAAGTTCTGCTCCCAGATATGATCCTGAATATTCCAAATAAAATTCAGCGAATCTAACAAGAGAATCTTTTCCTCATCTAATTCCCCCGATTTTCTCTTCAACCGCTGTACAGCGCACCAGGTATATAGCCGGGGATCTTCAGCCTTTTTCGGATAACGCTGCTCCCGTGCCAAAAATTCTTTCAGTGCTTCAAATAAAGCCTGCCAGCGTGCCTCCGACCGTTCACTCATCAATTGTGGTACTGCAACAGTTTATTTGCATTGTCAATATATTTTTTATGACGGATTGCAGGGTTGTGCCTCATCTGCCGTACGTAGCGGGTTTTCTCCCAACAAAGTTTTACAGCAAAACAAAACAGTACTATCCTTGGCGTTTTTCAAAGAGGTAGTGGCTCACCAGCCACTCGCGACCGCCATACATGCCAAATAATTCCGCGACCGCCATATAGAAGATTCGCCAATAGACAAACCACTTAAGTGCCTGGTCTGCGCCATACACCTTACGGAAGAGTTCGAGCACTGCCTGTTTATGGCGATCCATATTGCGCAGCCAGTCTTCGGCAGTGCGCTGGTAATGCGTGCCATCCACCCGCCAGTGTTTCTTTATGACCAAATCGTCAGCAAAATAATACAGCAGGTGGTCGGATGGCATAATCCCGCCGCTGAAAAAATATTTTGACATCCAATCTGTTTCGTCTTTGACTTCAAAAAGATAACTCAATTCCCGGTGCGTAAAGATATGCACAAAAAGCTTGCCGTCTTTCTTAAGCCATGAGGCAATATTCGCCAGTAACTTAGCGTAGTTACGCATGTGTTCAAACATTTCAACAGAGACCACACGATCATACTTTTCCGGCGCCTTGAAATGATTCATATCGGCGGTGATTATCTGCACATTTTTCAAGCCCAGCTGTTTTGCTTTTTGCAGGATGTATTCCCTTTGGCTGTGGGAATTCGATACGCCGGTTATTTTTGACTTAGGGTATTTCTGCGCCATGAAAAGCGTCAGAGAGCCCCAGCCACAGCCCAACTCCAGAATACTCTGGCCATTTTTAAGCTCCGCCCGTTCACAGGTTAACTGTAACATAAAGTCTTCAGCTTCATCTAAAGTGGATTTTTTTTCGGGATAGTATGCGCTGGAGTATTTTCGGTTTTTACCTAAGCATAACTCATAAAACGCGGCCGGCACTTCATAATGCTGCTCATTGGCTTTATCAGTCATGACGGCAATCGGTGACTTTTTCAGAAACTCAACTAACGCGTTTAGTTTTTCTTGCTGCCGCTCTGCTGTCGGCTCACTTTCTTGGCGCAAGCGCAGGCGGTTGAGCGAGCGAATACCCCGGCGGATGAGAAAATCAGGGATTAAATTTTTTTCCAACAAACGATCATACCACATAAAACTCTCCTTGAAATTGAATCCAACACTTTTAGGCTAATCGCCTACATCGTCTGCTTTTTAGGGAACCAGGGAATAAACCTGTTCACCGTGCGCTGGTATTCAGCATAGGCTTCTCCCTTGCTGCGTAACGCCTGGGCTTCTGTGGCCGGTATTCCAGTTACATTGAAAATGAAATACATAATCAGCAAGGGCGATACCATACCCAGCCATCCCCAAGAAGAGGATAGGGCGTAGAGAGCAATCCCCCACCAGACCAGCACTTCAAAAAAATAATTGGGATGGCGCGAATAACGCCACAGCCCAACATTACAGATCTTTCCTCGGTTAGCTGGTTTCTTTTTGAAAAAATGTAACTGTAAATCGGCAATGGTCTCACCCAGCCAGCCAAGTAACCACACAGCAGTTCCGGCATATTCCCAGAGGCCCATATCCACACGAGCATCTGCCATCACCAGCAAAAAGGGGGTAGCGAGCAAAACATCCAACAAGGCCTGCGCCTGAAAAAATATGAAAAATTTCATACCAATACCGGTTTTCCAACTCTCACGCAGCTGCCGGTAACGACCTTCTTCTTCACTGTGCCAGATCCTTGTAAAAAAGAGGTATAGCCCTAAACGTAGCCCCCAAAGCGCCACCAACAAGAGAAAAACCAAGTGCCTAATACCGGTCTCAGGCTGTTTACTGTAAAAAAACAGTGCTAACAATACCAGAGAGAAAGTCCAGCCAACATCGACGATGGCGGCATTGCGCAACGGAAAATGCCACAACCACAGGATGGTCATAAAAAGAAAAACCCACCACCAACCCTCAAGCAGAATAAAATACCATGGTTCCATGGTCAACAGGATAAGCATAGTACCACAATTCGTCAAATGTTTTTATTTATCTTGCGACATTTTTTGCCACTCTTTTAGCGGATGGTTATTCTATTTACGACGCCAAGCAAGGTACCAGAAATGCCTATCACTTATTGAAGAAGGAGCTACATGAAACACCGCCACACTGCTATCGCACTGAATGTTGTCTTACAGCAGGCCCTCGGCTTTCTCTGGTACAGCGAAATGCTGTTTTACGCCCCATGGAGCGCAGGCTGGCTGAAGACCTCTGCTGACCTGGACACCGGTCGGTTAGCCCCCTTTATCTTCGCGATTCTGGCCTCGGTCATGCTGGGTTACGCCATCTCGTGGCTGCTTATTTTAACTCGCGCCGATAATCTGCTTAAAGCGTTGAAAGTAGCCGGAGTCGCCTGGTTGTCATTTTTTGCCCTGCACCTGCTGACACACTATTCCTTCATGAACCTACCACCCTTGGTTATGGCCATCGATGCCGGCAGGGAATTACTCTCCTTCACCAGCACCGCAGCCGTATTAGTTCTTCTGCGGAAAAAATAATGCTGAGCCTGCCCCGCAAAGCTGGCTATGCCAGCGCCGAAGCCGGTATCTTTGCGGTGGAGTTTATTTTACGCTTAGAAGTTCTAAAATTCTACAGTGAAAAGGTCGGCCTAGCGCCGTGGCTGGTGGGTCTGGCCTCAGCTTTAGCTATTTTCTGGGATGCGATCAGTGACCCCATCATGGGATTTATCTCAGACCACACCCACAGTCGCTGGGGCAACCGACGCCCTTACTTGTTGGTCGGGGGCGTTGGTCTGGCGGCAGCTTTTTTACTGTTATTCCATCCCCCCCTGGCTGCTACTCAAAGCGTCAAATTTCTCTACCTGCTGGGTTGTTACCTGCTCGTCAATACTGCCATGACTGTTCTTGCCGTGCCTCATGCGGCCTTGAGTGGTGAGATTGCTTTCCAACGGGATGCCCGCACCCGTATTTTTGCATTGCGTTTGATCTTCGGGAATCTGGGACTGATCATAGCTCTGTTTCTAACTACCGTATATCAGCCTGAAACCGCCAGCCGCTGGCTGGCCTTTCTGATCTTGACTACCGCTTTACTGGCATTTTTCAGCGTCACCGGCATTGCCAGCCGCCCCATAAAAAACAGGGGGGATGGTTTTGCTCAATGGATTAAAACTTTTGTTTTGTCACTAAAAGCCGCGCTCAACAACGGATACTTCAGGCCTCTGCTGCTATCTTATATGGTGGCCTATATCGGAATTGCCATCAATTCCACCATGGCGCGTTACTACTATGAATACTACCTCAAACTTGACCGGGAAACCACCGGGCTGATCCTCGGTGTTTTTCTGCTGGTCTGGACCGTTGGCCTCGGTCTGTGGCTGCTGCTCTCCCGCCGGTTCGGTAAAAAATGGCCTGGTTGGCTTGGTGTCCTTCTGCTGGGTCTGATGACCGCCATAGGCTATCCACTGTTTCCACCGGGCCAACTCTCATGGCCTTTGGCCGCCGCTGTTTTCGGTGGTTTACTTGTTGGGGCCATTGTTTTACTCGATTCACTGGTAGCTGATATTGTCGATCATGACGAGCTGAAAAGCGGCGAACACCGTGAAGGACTTTTCTTTGGTTTTTGGAAAATGGCTGTAAAACTTAGCCGCGCGCTAGCACTGCTCTTAAGTGGCTTGCTGTTGAGCTTTATTGGCTACCAAGAAGGTTCGACAACCGTCCCGGAAGAAGTTAGCCGTAACATCTCTCTGCTGTTTGGGCCCGGAGTGGGCATATTTTTTATCGCCGGTGCGCTCATTTTCATGTTTATGCCGCTGACCGCAGCACGCCACCAACGGATACAGGAATTATTGATCCGCCGCCGACACCTAAGGCAAGGGCGTCCTTAGCTTACAGATCAAATGGCGGATAAGGCAACTCGTCACTTAACTTACACTTGAAATACCAACCGGGCTTGAGAACCTTACCGGTGCGCGTAACCGATTTATTTAGGTTTTGTATGATATTTAACGGGCTAGTCGAAATACGCAATGGACAAGGGGGATTTTGATCCCGACAGATGACCTGAACCGAACGCGGTTTCGGATAAGCCAACGCTAAAATCTGGTATTTGCAGGATTTCTCTAACTTGGCAATCGTATCGGCATAGGCAAATATCTTAGCATACTTTTCAAAATGGCGCTCAAAGATAAAAACCAGAGGCCGCGGGAAAAAACCCATGGAAGCCTGGTAAGCAAGCAGGTAGAGGATCTCCTGCATTTCGCTTTTTCCCTCATTTTCATGACCGGTATCTTTTGTATTATACTCCCGCAGTGCCGTGAAAAAAAATTCACACAAATTAATTACTGCCCCCCCTAATTCCACTGTGTTGTTATACCAACGATCGTTAATTTTCGCATCTTTGGTATGAGTAAATTTTGCTTCTAACTGGTTGGATGTCTTAATCATCTCAGCCACACCCTGCGGCAGGTTTTTAGGTGCAAGCAGAGCATAACTGCGCCTGTCATGCTCATCTTCGGCGGGAAAACTATCGCGGTCTTGCCAGAGACTGCTGGTCAGCAGCTCATAATCATGCAACATCCCCGCCTGAAAGATGGCTGAAAGCTCACCCTGTTGCGCCTGTCCGAGTCGGGCTTCAGCATAAAGCCCCACCGCCAACATGGCAACATCGATGAGGTGGCCGAAAATTGCCGGTTCCTCGTTTAACATGCGACAGACAATAGTAAAAAAAGAATCATTGCTTAAAGCGGCACGCATTACGGTAAATATGTCAAAGTTTTTCTGTTTCAGCAGTGAGGTCGTCAGCGAGGCTTCTGAACTAAGGCGCTTTTGGATTTCATTCCCTAATCTCTGACCGACAATGGTTCTCAATTCGCCAGTATTTGCAAGTACCAGAGAAAGCTGTAACTGCTTTTCCCGCGCGCCTAATTGATTGACCACCGACGGTGATAAAGCCCGCCCCGATTGCACCAAAACCTTTTTTTTATCATCGAGGATAGGTTCTTTGAATGCCAGCTTTTCCAGGCCGCCCATTTTGTCAGCAAATGCCACCAGATCGGCAATAGACTCTGCCACCAGTAAACCATCTTCGTAAAGCATACTCTCTCCTTAAATAACATCGCCGCAAGATTCTAACAGTCTTTTGTGGCGATTCTATAGTAACCCCCCACTTGTTTTAGTTGACCTTACCGACTTCTACCAACGGAATTAAGTACCACTACCGTTTTTTGCACTCTGCATATCCTGTAAAGAATTCCAAACCCCTAAACTTCAAAGGGTGGGTCGGGCAGTTCGTCGCTTAAGCGACATTTGTCGTACTCTCCCGGAGTTAAGATAATTCCATAGCGGGTTACCACCTTATTGACACTTTGTACCACCGTAATACGGTTTGAATGCTGCCGCCAGACACAATCCAGGTGGTGGTCCCGGCATAAAACCTGGGTGGCCCGCGGCTTGGGGTAAGCTAATGCGTATTTTTCAAATTTACAAGACTGCTCTATCGTAGCAATTTTCTGCCCATATTCAAAAAAACGACGGTATTTTTCATAATGGCGTTGGAATACCTTTAACAAAGGGAACGGAAAGGCGCCGTGCTGGGTCTGCAGGCCCAAATGGTACATGATTTCGGCCATTTCATTGTCAGCGGCACTTTCAGATATTTCCGCCACCTTGCCAGTGCGTTTGCAATAAAGAAAATATTCCGTAATATTGAGGATGGCCGCGCCTAACTCTTCTGTGTCGGCAAACCAGTTTCTGTCGTTTGCCCCTTTTTCCATGTCCCGGTAACGTTCATTCAGCTTATTGCTATCACGGATGATGCGACTGACGCCTTCGGGCAATTTTTTGCCAGAGAGTAGCGCCGCACTTTCAATGTCATGGCCATCAGAGGGGAAAATATCTTTTTCAGACCAGTTCGCCAGAGAGATGAGCGAATAGTCATGCAGAAAAGCCGCCATAAAAATAGTGTTCAGCCCTGCCGGCGCAGCTCTCTCGCCCAGCACCTCAGCATAGAGACCCGTGGCTAACAGTGCGGTTTCAAGCAAATGCGGAAAAATTGTACTGCTTTCCAGGATTATTCTAACAACGGTAATAAAAAAGAAATCATTATTAAGAGACGCGCGCAGCACTTGGTAAATATCCACTTTTGTTTTATTAAGTAACCATGCCGGAAACGAGAAATCACTTAAAGTAAGTTTTTTCTGAATTTCCAAACTGATATTTTTGCCAACCTGGGAACGCAGCAAGGCGGAGTTCTCAATTAAAAACATGAACTTACCCGCCTGCTCCCGTTCTTCAAGCGCGGCCAGCAGGTTTTCTCGCAACGGTCGCTTGGCGGCAATTAAAATATTCTTTTTCTCATCTTGGATGGCCTGCTCAAGGGATATATTGGCCAGACCACCCATAGCAGCGCCAAAACGAACCAGATCGAGAATGGTGTCTATTGTGATACGATCGTCACCGAAGGTTATCGCCATTGGGAAGCATCTCTTTGAATTCCTGTTCTGAAAGCACCGGGATCCCCAGTTCTCTCGCTTTAGCCAATTTAGAGCCAGCTTCTAATCCGGCAACGACATAATCAGTTTTTTTACTCACCGAAGAAGTCGCCTTGCCGCCAAGGCTCTTTACCAGTTTTTCGGCCTCTTCCCGTTTTAGGGACTGCAAGGTACCCGTAAAAACAAATGTCTTACCTGAAAAGACAGCCGATACCTGTTTTTTCTCTGCAGGCAGTACCACAAGACCAGCCCTACTGAATTTTTCTAACAATTTCTGCTTGTCAGCCGAGAGAAAAAATTCCCTTACCGAACGGGCAATTTCGGGGCCGATTTCATGTACCTCAAGTAATGCCTTTTCATCGGCAGCCGCCAGAGCCTCCAGCGAGCCAAAGGCAGCAGCTAACACTTCAGCGATATGAGGTCCTACATTAGCGATTCCCAAAGCGGCGATAAAAACCGACAGCGAGACCTGCCGGCGGGCACGCACTGCCTCGACCATTTTCCCCGGTAAAATCTCACCCATACCGGGCAATTCAGCCAATTTCTCTTCTGTCAGTAAAAAGAAATCGGCCTCATCTTGCAGCAGACCAGCATGAAATAATTTTTCTACCCATTCAGAGCCTATCCCAATAAAATCCATACCCGCACCCGATGCAAAAAACTGCAACTGCGCAATACGCCGACCGGGGCATTTAGGGTTGCAGCAGCGGATGAATACATCTTCGCGCACCAGCTTTTCATGGCAAGCGGGACAAGTCTCAGGGAAATGTATATCCTGCTCGTCGCCGGTACGTCTCTCAACCAAAACCCTGCTTACTTTAGGGATGACATCTCCCGCACGCTGCACCTCAACCAAGTCGCCAATTTTCAACCCCAAACGCTCAATTTCGTCTCTGTTGTGTAATGTCGCCCGCTTAACCATCACGCCGCCAATACCAATAGGCCGCAGGTTAGCCACTGGCGTCACAATACCGGTACGGCCCACCTGGTAGGTAACTGCCTCAAGGCGGGTTACGGCCGAGCGCGAGGGGAATTTCAACGCAATCGCATAGCGCGGCGCCCGGGTAGTGCGACCTAACTGATCCCAGAGAGCTAAGTCGTTGACCTTTACCACCAGACCATCGAGGTCACAGGGCAGCTCACTGCGCCGCTGTTGTAATTCAAGATACCACGCCTCAATCTGTGTTACGGTACAGAGCTTCACATAGTCAGGCATCACAAAACCTAACGCCGGGAAAAACAACTGCCAGATTTCCTGCTGGGTTGCTGGCAGCTCAAAGCCCTGTGCATAACCGACGGCATAGGGATAAAAGACAATCTTGCGTGCAGCGGTAATGGCCGAATTTTGCTGGCGCAGAGATCCAGCAGCGGCATTGCGCGGGTTGGCAAAAATTTTTTTGCCAGCAGCTTCAAGTTCACGATTTAATTTTTCAAATTCAGCAATCGGCATCACCGCTTCACCGCGGATACTTATCCGACTGGCCGAGGAGAATCCCCGCAATTTCAACGGAACATTCTGCAGCGTTCTGACGTTGTGCGTAATATCTTCACCAATGTCGCCGTCGCCCCGGGTAGCGCCTACTACCAAAATGCCATCCTGATAGACCAGATCAAGTGCCAGACCATCGAATTTCGGCTCTACATGGTAGTAGAGATTTTGTTTAACTCCCAACGCCTTTAAGACCCGCTGGTGAAAGGCCTGCAGCTCGGCAATATCCATCGCGTTCTCAAGGCTCATCATTGGCGGATCGTGGCGGAATTTGGGAAATTCCTCGCGGATTTCTCCGCCAACTTTACGCGTAGGCGAGTCAGGTCGTATCCATTCGGGATGCCGCTGCTCTATTGCCTGCAAGCGGCGGAATTTTTCGTCATACTCAGCATCACTAATGCGCGGATTATCCTCCACATAATACAGTCGGGCGTCTTCATTGACCTCATCCACCAGCGCATCATACAAAGCACGGTCATCTTCAGAAAACAGCAGGGGGGGATGGTTTTCCGTAACAGTTCTGTTGTTTTTACCTTGGGGGGGCACGCTTCCATCCTGCAATGGTATCGTAGTCCTGTCGTCAATTTTATCTTTACGGCTAAAGCAGACAACGAAATAGTAACGGTATGTTGAGAATCTTTCCTGTGTTTTTTATTTTTGCTTTTGCTCTACCTGCACAGACAAACTCGGAAAAAATTCTACAGCGAACCAATGCCATAAAATTTCTAAACCAGACAAAAGATTATATCAGGTTAAAACAAATAGAGCGCGCCCGGCAACATATCGAACAGGCCTATGCCTTGGCACCTGATCATGCTGAAATTAAAGACTACCGGGAAAAACTAGCATATCCAGAAATCCAACTTATCCCGGAATCTGAAATTTTCTTTTACAAGGAACATCCTACCCTGTCACTTTTGTTGCAGTACAAAGCAGGTAGCGAAGAGCGTAGAGGCTGGACAACCAGTTACCAGCTTACTATTCGTAATGAACAGGGAAAAACGGTACGCGAAATCAAAGCAAACGAGACTCCCGGAACAGCGCTGCTCTTTGACGGCAAAGATAACCAAGGCAATCTGTTAGCCGATGGCGCCTACTATGCCGAACTACAGCTTACTGGGAAATTGGGTTTCAGTGTGCCGGCGGAAAGCTGTCGTTTTCTCATGCTCGGCAGCAAGCTGGCTGCCCAAATTTCGATCAAAGAAAATTCATTTGCCGTTGGCAAACAAAATGTCACAATACATACTATATATCCAGATCGCACACGGGTAAAAGACTGGCTGCTAACCGTAACCGATAATGCAGGACAAGTTGTTCGCAGCATTAAAGGGTCTAATGGCCTGCCGGCCACCATTGTCTGGGACGGCAAAGACAATAGAGGGGAACTTTGTCCGTCGGCTGACATCTACCAGATCGTACTGACAGGAGTGGATCGCAGCGGTAAAAAATTTACCAGCAACCGTGATTCCATTGAATCTGAAATTGAAATCATTGAAAAAGACGGTCGGCTAACATTTCGTATGTCCACCATCCAATTTGCGTCGGGTAAAGCAGAAATCCAAAAGAACAGCTTACGCCTGCTCGATCGGGTCATCGTCATTCTTAAAAAATATAACTGGTATGACATTTTAGTAGAGGGGCACACGGACAACGTCGGTGGTGATGAAGTAAACGACAGGCTATCTCTGGAGCGGGCCCGCGCGGTGGTAACTTACCTGCAAAATAATTCAGGCCTTCCGCCAGAACGTTTTCAGGCCACTGGAATGGGAGAAAGAAATCCTATTGCTGACAATAGTAAAGAGAGTGGGCGCGCCCGAAACCGGCGCGTTGAATTTATTTTGACGGAAATAAAATCCCGCAAATCATGATCGATGCGGGCGTTTTCACTTCTCATTCCCTGCAAGATACGACAGAGTTTGCCTCGTGGCTGGCGGCGCGTCTGTCAATTCCCTGTGCCATTCTGCTGGAAGGACCTCTGGGTTCGGGGAAAACTACTTTCTCGAAGGCTTTAGCCCACACCCTGGGCGTTGCGGGAGAGGTCAATTCACCAACTTTTAACTTGCATCATATTCATGAATTCCGCCGCGACAACCTCGCTTGCCGCCTGCACCATATCGACCTATACCGGGTTAAACCCGACGACGATCTGCACGAATTATTTGCTTTTCTAAACGAAGAACAAAATTATATCCTGCTGCTCGAATGGCCCTCGCGCCTGGGAACTGATTTTTCTCTTGTCGGCATACCTCAAATTTCAATAAGGTTGGCAATCTCAGGAACGGATAGACTGTTCCATTACCAATTCGAATGATTTCCCTTATCGCTGCTGATACATCCACCCCGTTTCTTTCGCTTACCCTACTTGTAGCTGGTTCTAAGCAGGCAACCCAATGGCAATTGGCAGAACAAATTTTAGTGCCCATCCCAACTGACCGGGACGACTGGTTTCATACTGCAGTGAACAATCTGCTGAACCGGCAGCACCACAACCAACTGGCAGCTCTGGCAATCGGTCGCGGGCCGGGTGCTTTCACCGGCCTGCGTATCTCTTTCAGCTATTTCAGAACTCTGGCAGCCCTGCAAGACATCCCGCTGGTACCATTTTCATCACTGGAGTACTGGCGCGCCTGTTTTCCTATTGACGACAAACAGCCCTTTCTGACCCGCATCAACCGTAACCTGTTCTATGGCAGCAAAACCAAAGGGGGGGATTTCAAAGCACTTCCGTTGGGAGAATGGTATCATGAAATTGAAGAAGCCAATGTCTGGTGTGATACCTGGCGCGATAACGTTAGATTTCCCGTACTGGAAAGTGATTGGCCGCGATTTCGTTTTTTAAATTCTGAAATGTTAAATTGTCATATACCAGATTTGCCTTCACCGGCGGATTTGTTTTCGGCAACTAATCCCTATCCATGGCATGAGTGCCACCCTGAATACGGGCATGAACTTCCCTTCCTAAAAAATCCCGTACAAGCGAGAAAATAATAACCATGAAAACCAACAAAGTAAAACCAGCTTTCTGGCCCCCCCTGCTAGCGTGGCTGGAAAGTCACAGCGGGCAGACTGTGCCCTGGGCAGCTTTAAGCGAAGTAGTCACCGGCAATACCAGCCGCAGTAGGCGTGAAAAAAAAGATAAAACTGGCAAAAAACAAGCTCGCAAGCGAGGTAGAAAAAATGAATCCATCCAGAGGGATGATCGCATAGCCGAAAACCTACTGCCCCTTCTTAAAAGACTCGAAGCGCTCCGATTGGTCAGACTCGGCAGCGAGTCTGTAGTTATTGCCAGCCCATTTAGAATAGAGGCCACAATTTCCGTGGCCCGCACAGGAATTGCCTTCGCGCAGAGCGATTCGGGCGAAGAAATTTTTATTGCCCAGGAATCCAGAAAAAATGCCCGCCACCGCGATCGCGTATTAGTGCGCCTGCTACCGGAAATGGGCCGGGGTAAATTTGAGGGTATAATTGAAAAAGTAATTGAGCCTTTTGCCTCGGAATTTTTGGCGCGCATCATCGCAGAAAAAGATCAGCTGTTCCTGCTGCATCTGCCCGACACTCCCGATGAGAGTTATGGCCTGCTGGAGAAAAAACGCGGCCTGAAGGTCGGTAACTTTCTGATCGTGCGAACTACAGAAAAAAAGCTGCCAGCCCCCATGCGCTTACCGGAGCAGAGAGGTAAAGCGCCGGCGGAACTGCCACTTTTTCAGTTTCGTGCCATTCTCGACGCCGATTCTCTGCAGTCAGACATGACCCGGGTAGCGTTGCGATTTCAATTACCACTGGAATACCCCAAAAAAGCCATCCCGTCGAAAAGAGAAATTGCCAGACTGGAAAAAATTGGCATGGCGCAAAAAAACCGGCACGACCTCAGGCATCTGTATGCCTGC
>CALHRC010000066.1 GCA_938038265.1 uncultured bacterium | reverse complement strand
ATCCACCTTGAAACTGCTTATGTCGCCTGACTGTCAACCTAAAAGTAACATTCCACCATTCCACGTCACGGAAGGGCAAACGGCAGCTCTGCCACTATTAGTTCAGGAATTCCTGAACAAGATTGGAATTCCATGCAAATTAAGGGAAAGGGGAGGGGGCTTCTCCCCGTAAGGGGCCGGCCATGGCCTGCCGGTCTTCCGCTACCCCGAGGCTGGTTAGTTAAAAACGTCACATTCTGCGGCAAAATAACCTATATAACGTTATATAGGTTATTGGCATCACTTGTTTGTTCTTAAGAATTCCTGAACTTAGGATGGGGAATTCCACATTACGACCCCCTTAGGTGACATAATCTCGTTTTTTTAGTAACTAACAAGCCCCTGTAGGGGGATGGCACTCTGCTTTGTTCTTAGAATTCTTAAGAACAAATGGGGAAAAACCCATCCTTTACTGCCTTGCGGCGCGGCAAAATACCCGTCCGACAGAAATTGCCCGACAATAGAGCCATCCGACACTGCCTGTCGGAGACTATTTTAAGAGAAAATCCATCTGAAATGTGACATAATACAAGTTTTGGTAACTAAAAAAACCTGCAAGCGGCGGCCCGGTGCCCTCGTTAGGGACTATACGCTTTATAGGGCACTTTAGCCGCCCCAACTTGGGAATGGTTGGGGCTGAGACCTAACGCATTGAGAAAAAGTTGACAATTTAGAATTATTCTATTTAAATTGGCCTTACAGTGACAACTTTTTGACAAGGAGATATGCTTATGATGAAAAAAGTATTTTGGGCGCCCCTCGCCACAGCTATACTGCTTGCTGCCTGTGGCCCCAACCAGAAAACCCTCGAATTACAGGCCAAAGCCAAGAGTACTTTCGGTAAACTGCCTGCTAAAATGCCCGGCTCCGAGAAAGATACCCCTGAAATGGTAGAGCTTGGCAGAAAACTTTATTTTGATGTACGTCTTTCTATCAATGACACGCAGTCTTGCAATAGTTGCCATTTACTTGATAATAAAAAGGGCGGAGTGGATAACAAGACCACCTCTACTGGCGCCAAAGGCGATATTGGTGACCGCAATGCTCCTACTGTACTGAATGCCGGTTTTCACCTGGCCCAGTTCTGGGATGGCCGCGCGAAAGACCTGGTTGAGCAAGCCAAAGGCCCAATTTTGAATCCAGTAGAAATGGCCATGCCCAGCGAAAAAGCGGTGGTGGATAAACTCTCTAAAATTGAGGAATATCCCCCCCTGTTTGCTAAAGCTTTTCCCGGTCAGAAAAACCCGCTGACCTACCAGAACATCGCCGAAGCAATTGCCGCTTTTGAACGCACGTTGATCACCCGCGATCGCTTTGATGATTTTATGGATGGCAACCTGACAGCCCTGAACACAGAAGAACTCGAAGGGCTGGAGCTTTTCCTGAACACCGGCTGCATCCAGTGCCATAATGGTGCGCTACTCGGCGGTAATAGCTACCGTAAAACCGGCCAAATCAACGCTTATGAAAATACTAAAGACCTGGGGCGTTTTAATGTAACTAAAAACGACGCTGATAAATATGTCTTTAAGGTTCCTTCGCTGCGTAATGTTGCCCTGACCAGCCCTTACTTCCATGACGGTCAAGTGAAAACCCTCGAAGAAGCGGTAACTAAAATGGCTTACCTGCAGCTTAATGTACAGCTTGAAGAATCTAAGGCCAGAAAAATTGCTAAGTTTCTAAACACACTTACTGATAAAGAACGCCTTTGAGCTAACCACTGTTGTAACAAGCGGGGGGGGCCCCCCGCGCCTCAACCGGCATGCCCTACGGGCACCGGGCCTCGGCTGGCCTGGGGGCGGGGGCCACCGGTTTTCGCTGTTCGCTCAAACCTGCCGCGGCCCTTGCCGTTTTCGGCTCCCCCCGGGCTTTCCCCTCCCTGTTCAGGAATTCCGTAACAGTAAACCCTACTTATAGCCCCCCTCTTGTTCAGGAATTCCTGAACAAGGTGAGGGAATTCCACATCCACCCTCTTCCTTAAAATCCAGTTTGGTAACCAGGCAACTCTAATACTTCGAGAATTTTGTCCTTAAGATCATATAGTTCAGGGAAATGCGTAAGCAGGTATTTATATAAAATCTGCTTCGAGCGCAGGAAGAGACAAGAATACAAATTAACACTCTGCCCCGTAGTAAACGTTTCCGGCTTGTCCTTAATGAAGTATCCCGGATATTTCTCTCCTAATGTCTGGGGATTGATATGCAGTACATAGGCCGGCCCGAAACGAACAGCATAGCTGTAATCATTGGTCACCCAGATCGCCCCCTTGAGGGGTAAGCCATCATTCCGGGTAATTTCACCTACAATATAATAAATGCTTTTCAGTCCTCGGAAGAGCATAAAGGGTTCACCCTCTGGAAATACTGTCTGGCAATTGTAGTATTCCCACCCGCGCAGCCACTTCAAGTATTTTAATTTTTCGGGATCACTCTCTAACGGGTGAGCTTCGCTGATTTTATGCATACTCTTGGATTGCCCTGATAATATCCGTGACGGCCATCATTTTTCCTTGTCCCTCGTCACCACAGACCGCAGTGCCTTCAACTGGATCTAAAATACGGTAACCGTACCCCCTGAGAATCTGAAGGTTCTTTTGGGTAGCCGGGTGTGAGTACATATAAGGATTCATTGCCGGTGCCAACCAGCGCGGCCCTGGATAAGATAACAGGGTCGCTGTCACAATATCATCGGCACGGCCGACGGCTGCCCTGGCAATGATATCCGCCGTAGCCGGTACAATTAGGTAAAGATCAATGCCACTGCGCAAGTCAATATGTGGCATTGATAGATCGCTTGAACCTTCCGTGATCACTTTCTGCCCCGATAAAGCCTCGAAGATCAGTGGGTGGATCCATTGTGCGGCGGTTCTGGTCATAACCACCCGTACGGTATATCCCAATTTGGTAAGTTCCCGGGTCAAATCGCAACTGCGGTAGATGGCAATCGAAGCCGAAACCCCCAGCAGGATATTCTGTGTCTGGCTCATGTGCGCTGCACAATTTCAAAATTGCCGTTCAGCGGTAAAGGAGCAAAAAACTGCATCTCCTTGGTTGGCACACCCGGACGCGCATTGTTTAAGGAGGGACCATTAAGAATTTTTTTCAGTGCTGCTTCTTGTTCAAGATGGTTTACCAGCCTGTCAAAAGCTACCAGGTACCGCCGGCAGCGCGCCAATGACCTTTTCGATAGATCCGCAAAAGAAATTTTTTTCTCCTGGTTTGTCAGTGGATTGCGAAAATGCTGCAAAGCATATAAATCCAGAGGATTGCGCCATTTCTTCAAGTATGCAGTATAAGTTCGTGCCGGATACATAAGAGTTGAAAATTCTGAGAATTTGTCTCGATTCTTTCGGTTTAGTAGCAGAGCGGATTTACCCGCCACCCGTATCCGAAACAAACGGTTTAAGATTCTCTGTTTTATGGTACCCCGTTTAACAGTTTTATAGAGGGGGTCTGTGTAAATATTATCCCGTGGCTGAAACCATCTGTCCCCGGGGATGGCCGGTGTGCTTTCATTACCAAAAGCCATGCGTAAAGCCAGCGTAAAAAAACCTAATACCACTTTCTGCTGTTTGGCTGACATCTTAACCAGCACAGGTGTATTTAATTCAGTAAATGTTCGGTGGGTTCTCTCCAAAACCAGTAAGTCAAGCAACGATTCAATGGTTCTATGCCGGGTCTCGCTCCACTTCTTGGCTGTCGGTTCCGGCGCATAATAATTACCCGAAAAATAATACACAATGGGATGTAGTACTGTATCCAGCGCGACATGTGTTAGATAACCCATGGCAAAAGCAAGACATAACTTCCGGTGCTTTTCTGGCATACCATTGCGGTATCCCAAGGAAGCCTGTAAGCGGGACTCATTCAATATATGAGCCATGGCGAAGATGTGCGCCATGGTATTCTCTCCACGGGTGCCGTGAATAGCGTTACCCCAATCACCCCCCCGCGGGCATTTTTTATTTTCCAGGGGAAAAGCTATGTCATAAAAAAATATATCCGGCGCTACTGAACCAAAGTAATAGGCATTGCGCTGTTCCCTTAGAAGAGTTGCTATTTCTCGTCGCCCCTTATTGTGTCGGGGGGATGTATTTCCCAAAACCTGGCAGGCCTCTTCTGCTAGAACAATATGCGTCATTTCTTTGGGCATAGTAGGCAAAGAAAGCAGTAAAGACGACATGGTCAATCGTTTTGTGAGGTGTAATGTTGGGTCATAGAGAGGTATGTTACCCCCCCAATAACAGGTAAGCAGCTAAGCAAGCCCTAAAGTGCGTTTATGGGTTCTCTATAACAACATACGCTAAACTCTTGGTAGGGAATTCCCCCTCCAAAAACCATCCCCTATAGGCGACATAATGCAGGTTTTTGAGTCACTAACAAGCCCCTGTGGGGGGGATGTACCTCTGCTTTGTTGAGGAATTCTAAGAACATAGGGACAAGCCCGGCTGCAGCGAGGGGCGACAAAGCCCGCTACCTTTACTGTTTTGGGTAGGAATTTCTCATTTGATAGAATCTATGTAGGTACAGCCGACACAAGGGATTTTAATCAACCTACACGTAACATATTCCCTAAAGCGCACATGTGCTCTTAGTAAATTCTTTACGACTTATGCAGCCCTCATTTTTGCGATATTGTGAAGCTATCCTCACCCTACGATACTTTTTACGCTCTGCGCCAAAGACTTTCTGAGCTGTTGAAAACTATCCAACTGGGTATTCGCGCTAAGCTGGCCTTTTTTACTGGCATTCTCATTTTTCTCACGATTTTGGTTTTTACCTGGACGGCTGTGCGCCAGCAGACCCGCATTTTAGCTGAAGGCTATGAAAAACAGGCCCGAATGTCCCGGCGGCACGTTTCAGCTTTAGTGCAGGAAATCAATAACATGGCGCGTAACCTTATGCAGATTGAGACTTTCCGCCGGCAGCTTGAAGAACAGCAGCGCATCCGGCGGGCTTTTCGTGCCCAGAAAACCGTCGAACAGGAAAAAGAACTTAACTTAGGGTTATTCAAAACCAACCTCTTTGGCGCTCTCGGCAAAACTACGGTCAGCTATAAGGTAGATACTTTTTATTCCCGCTACCTGAGCCCGGCGCAGCTCTCTGAATTTGAAAACAAAGTCAAAGCTGAAATTGAAAAAAATACCCGGCAGACTTTATCTGCCCCCAAGTGGCTCGAGCTTAAAAAATTAGCCGGTCAGCTGATCACAGAGGCAAAGCCAGAAAAAATAATTAAAATCCGCGCAGCGCTTGATCAGAAAATTGCTGCGTTACTCATTCCCTCATACCGCAAGGTAATTGAAGAAATTGGCTTAGACCAGAACTTGTTCCGCATCCAGACTTTCCCCATTACCGCGTTTGGTACCGAGCAGCAACTGTTACCTTCCTTTGATACTATTTTGTTATCGCCGGATGGCAGATTGGCACAGGTGCCCGAACAGCCAGAGCTGGAAGAAAGCCTTAAAAAAAATTATGAAATTTTATTGCAGACAGCCCAGGCCGACCTGAGTGAAAATTTTGTGCGTTTGCGCTATAATGATCTGTACCTGCAGGCGCTGTATGCTCCTTTGTTTGAAAAACCAATTTCAACCCGATTGTCCCGGAGTCTGCTGCGTGACCAGAAAGCCACCGAACGATTTCACTTGGCTTTGGCAGCAGATGCCAATTTATCTTTAGAAATTGAAAAACTAGTTACTACTCTACGCAATCGCCTAAAATCCCTAAGGGATCGCAAAATTGCTCCTTATTTAGATCGAGATTTTCGCAACTTGTACAGCAAATACCGCCAGTTAACGATAGAACGATATAAAAAATTTGCCGAGCTTATTAACTTGGCAGATTCTGAAAAGCCCCTCTCTCTAACCGAGGCAGCTGTCTTATACCTGCGTGATGCTGGCATTGAAGAAAACATCCTGCTATATTATGGTAAACCTGAGACTAACGTCGAAGAATTACTGCAGACTACCGCTGGACGCAGCCAGTTTGAAAAACGTACCCGTGAGCTGCGCAACTGGATCATGGCGGCCACTACAGAAACTGTGCCCCCCGCCCTGCAGCGGCTGTACCCCAATGCCATGATTGGCAAGTCACGCAGTGAAGCTGAAGAGATCATGTGGGAGCATGATAGCAAGCCGCTCTTTACCGGTGTTGAAGCACAGCTACCTAGAATCATTTTGCAGAATAATCTGACATCAATCATGCGTACTCTGGTTGATGAAACCGATGGCATTGAAATGATCCGTAAAAACCGCGAACAGGTTTTACTCACCGCGTTTCTGATTGCGCTGCTCGCTATTCTGTTAGCAGTCTATTTCTCCGGGGTAGTGGTACAGAAAATCAAGCGTATTATCCGCAGCGCCGAACAGGTAGGGAAAGGCATGCTGGATGTTGAATTTGAACATGGCGGCCATGATGAGTTTGGCAACCTGACCGATGCCCTCAACTCGATGGTGAGCGGGCTGCGCGAAAGGGAAAAAATTAAGGGCATTCTCGGTACCATGATTGACCCCGTAGTGGTAAGTGAAGCCATGAAAGATTTAGCCGCCCTCAAACGCGGCAGCGAAAAAGAAATTACCGCTTTTTTCTCTGACGTAGCCTCGTTCTCTGAAATTTCAGAAAAACTACCTTCGCCTGAATTAGCAAACTTACTCAATGAATACCTATCGGCCATGACGCAGATCCTGAAAAAATATGAAGGCGTGCTCGATAAATATATTGGCGATGCCATTGTGGGGATTTTTAACTCCCCAGTCGATGTCACTGACCATACGCTGAAAGCAGCTCAAGCAGCTATTGAAATGCAAAAACGACTTTTAGAATTAAGAGAAGAGTGGAAACAGAAAAATCAATACATCCCCCAGGCGCACCAGATGAAAATGCGCATTGGCTTAAATGTTGGCATGGCGAAAGTAGGTTTTATGGGTACCGATGCGATTGCCTCTTACACTATGATGGGGGATACCGTGAACCTTGCCGCCCGCCTCGAAAGCGCCGCAAAAGATTACGGGGTCACCATCCTCGCGTCAGAAGCAGTCTTTGAACACATAAAAGACAAAATTTTCTGCCGCAAACTTGATTTAGTGCGTGTCAAAGGCAAAGAGAAACCCGTGGCTCTGTATGAAATTATCTGCCCCATAGGAGAAGAAAGCGCCGAAGACAAGGCTTTTGTCTCCCTCTATGAAGAGGGACTCAAGCACTATTTTACCCGGCACTGGGCTGAAGCCGTTGAATATCTCCACAAGGCAGAGCAGGTCTTAAATAAAGAAGAAAAATCCTGCCAGTTGCTGATCGCCCGTTGCCAGTACTACCAACAAAACCCACCTTCCGAAAACTGGGATGGAGTTTATACCCGAACGGAAAAGTAAATGGGGGCACTCCGTCCCCCACGCCTCAACCGCCATGTCCCCATAGGGGACAACGCACGGCGGCTGGCCTTACGGCCACCGGTTTTCGCGTGTAACGCTCAACCCTGCCGCCGTGCTTGGCGTTTTCGGCTCCCCCCGGGAGTTGCTGTTCTTAGAATTCTTGACCGGTGGGGAATTCCCCATCAGGCTTTAGGCCATAACTATGCCCCGCAGTAAAAACTATAGAACGTTATATCGGTATTAGTAGCTGGCAGTCCACCCACCCGGCAGGGGCCTGCCCCATGCGACATAATACAGCTTTTTTTAGTAACTAACAAACCTGGCAAAAGCTGCTGCCCCCAGGGTGGCTATATCCCCCCGGCAGTTGCAGGCGCCGTGGGGAAGCCAATCAGCCTAACCTGCTTAACAAGTAATAGTGGCTTTGGGGTGCAAAAAGATTCACCGCCGCAAGCGCAGGGCATTGAGTACCACGGTGAGCGAGCTTAAACTCATGGCAGCTCCAGCAATGACCGGTGACAACATCCCGATTGCCGCCAGCGGGATGGCCAGCGCATTGTAAAAAAACGCCCAGAAATAGTTCTGCCTTATGTTAGCCAGTGCATGGCGGGCTATGGCAAATACCTCAGGTAACACCTTGAGATGACCGGCAGGCAAGATTACCTGTGCAGATTCTGCGGCTATATTTAGCGAAGCCCCGGGTGGCAGCAGTGCAATACCCAACCAGGCGCAGGCCAGAGCCGGGGCATCATTGATACCATCCCCCACCATGGCTGCATAAGGCTGTGATTTTACTACAAATACTTTTTCTTCGGGGGTGAGACCATAACGATAACGCTTTATCCCCACTTTTTGGGCAATTTCCCGCACAGGCTCTTCCCGGTCACCGCTCAGGATTTCCTGAACAGAGCAAAAGCGGCTCACTTCTGCCACCACCTGTGGGGCTACCGGCCGCAGGCTGTCACTAAACTCATAAGCCCCGGCATAGGTTTTGTCAATGGCTACGAGTGCCGGGGATGACTGGTTGAGCAACACGCCCTGTTCCCTGAGGAAAGCCTCGCTGCCCACCAGCACTTCTGTCTGTCGTCCTTGAAAAAGCACTGTGGCCTTAACCCCAGCGCCGGGTTTGTTCAGGAATTCCTGAACAATTACTCCCGGGAATGGCTTAGCTTCTGTTGCAGGCAGAGTATCTGGTGGGGAATTCCCCATCAGGACCGCTACATCTCCCCCCTGTCTGTTCAGGAATTCCTGAACAGAATTTTGCTCCCGGGCGTAATTTACTACCGCCTTGGCCAGAGGGTGCTCACTGTAGGCCTCGACCGCCGCAGAAAGCGCGATTGCCAGCTCCGCCACGACATCCCCCGCCGGATTAAACTGCTTAACCACAATTTTACCCTCTGTAAGGGTACCGGTTTTGTCATAAAACACCGCATTCACCTTAGCCGCCCGCTGCAGAGCCTCGGCATTGCGAAACAATATCCCCCGACGGGCTGCCGCACCCGTAGCCGCCATAACACTCACGGGGGTGGCCAGACCCAGAGCACAAGGGCAGCTAATCACAACCACAGCAATGGCATTTTCAAAAGCAACACCTATCCCAGCTCCCTGAAAATACCACCATAGTCCAACAGCAACAGCAAGGAACACCACAGTGGGCACAAACCAAGCAGCAATACGGTCAGCCAGCTTCTGTATCGGCGCGCGCTCCATTTGGGCTGCCGTCACAAAGCGCACAATCTGCATCAGGCGGGTAGCGTTGCCGTCACAGGTTGCGCGGATCGTCAGCGCACCATCAAGGTTTAGTGAGCCCCCGGTAACAGTGGCGCCAGTGTTCTTTGCCACAGGCAAACTTTCTCCCGTAAGCAAAGATTCATCCACACTGCTCATACCTTGGTCCACAACACCATCTACCGGAATACGCTCACCCGGCTTCACCAATACCAGATCGCCGGCTTTAAGCTCGCGTACCGGGATATCCTCAACGACATCCCCCTTAAGACGATGGGCTGTTTCAGGCCGCAACGACAGCAACGCGCGGATCGCATCGGAACTGCGGTTACGGGTGCGCCGCTCAAGGTATTTTCCCAGCAAGATCAACGCTACCAGAATAGCCGAGGTTTCATGATAGAGGTGGATATGCTGCCAATGTTCCACTGGTGTAACAATTGTTACATAGAGGCTATAGAGAAAAGGGGAGGTAACTCCCAACGAAACCAGTACATCCATATTGGGTAAGCGGGCACGCAGGGATGACATCGCCCCACGATAAAAAGGAAGTGCCAGCCAAAACACCGTCGGCAACACTAAAATTAACTGGGTTATAGGATACAACAAGAAACCTGGCACCGGAATCACATCTTTCACGAGCGGCAAATGCGCCGCCATCACCCAAAGAAACGGCAAAGCAAACACAGAGGCCAGCAATACCCGTGTGGGTTTTTCTTCGGCTGCTACCAAAGAATCTGTATCGTGAAAAGCCAGTCTGGCATCATAGCCGGCTTTTTTAATTTTTTCGATAATGACCTGGGGAGTAATCCCCTGAAAGCGTACCTGGGCGGCTTCGAGAGACAGGTTAACCACGGCGCTTTTTACCGCAGGGTCTTTCAAGAGAACCTTTTCAATGCGCAGGGCACAGTTAGCACAAGTCATCCCCGCAATCTGAAACTCGACGGTCTGTTCAGGCGCTGACATCGTACCCGGCGTCGGCAATGGCAGTAGTGATGCTCTCTAAAGACACTTTTTGGCTATCGTAATCCACAATGACCTGACCAGTGGCAAGGTTTACCTGTGCCTGCCCACCGGCTGCTGCCACGGCACTGGCAACGCTTTGGGCACAGCCCTCACAACTCATGCCTGCAACCTGTATGGTAGCTCGCATACAATACCCCTTAGGGTATATTGGGACTGTCTCATATACTGTCGAGTGTTATTTCAAAAAGGGGGCTCACCCGCCCCCTTGCTGCGGCCGGACGGGGCCTGCTTCGCTTGTCGCTCGCCCCCTCGAACCTGGCTCCGGGTGGCTCCCGTGATTTTTGGTAGTTACTAAAACCGATATAACGTTATATAGGTATTATATCCCCCTATTGTTATGGCACCTTTTATGATGGGGAATTCCCCACCAGAGATTGTATTTGCAGCAGGATTTAAAGCCCTTGGGGGAGCCGAATACGGCAAGGGCGTTAGGGTTGAGCGCCCCGCACTTGAACTGTCAAAAACCAGAAGGACTAACTGCGACTTTTCTTGTAAGACATGCCCATAGAAACGCCGATAAATATTCTGCGATGCAAAAAAACAAACCGGCAGGCCTGCGCGCCTATGAGAACAATGAATTTATGACCTCGGCCGAGGCGCGCCCTTTGCGGCTTTTGGCTGAATACATCTATCCCCTTAAACAGTTTGAGCGTTTTGATGTAGAAAGTACCATTGTTTTTTTTGGTTCGGCCCGCCTAAAGTCACCAGCAGAGATACGCCGCATGAAGCGGGCGGCAGCTAAGCGCAAGCTCACCGATCTGGAACGCAAGCAGTTGTTTAATTTAGAGACTTTGTCGCGCTACTACCGCGAAGCCTCACAGTTGGCTTACCGGCTTACGAAATGGTCAAAATCATTACCACGAGTAAATCGCAAAAAAAGATTTGTCATTTGCTCCGGTGGGGGCCCCGGCATTATGGAGGCGGCCAACCGTGGCGCTTCGCTGGCCCGGGGTTTATCTATTGGCATGAATATTACCTTGCCTTTTGAGCAGGAGCCCAATCCCTATATTACACCGTCTTTGAACTTTAATTTCAATTACTTTTTCATGCGTAAGTACTGGCTGATGAACCCGGCTAAGGCGCTGGTAGTTTTTCCCGGTGGCTTCGGTACGATGGATGAACTTTTTGAATTGCTCACCCTGGTTCAGACGAAGAAAGCTGAAAGAGCCGTCCCAATTATCCTTTACGGCATGGAATATTGGAAAAAACTGATAAACTTTGAGACTTTCGTGGAATGGGGCATGATTTCTGACGAAGATCTGAATCTAATACATTTTTCAGATTCAATTGATGATTGTTTTGATTTTTTGACCAGTAAACTGATCAACATCCCCCGCTGAAGTAATGACTGCCGAGGCGGATTTTTGAGGGAACACTCACAGAGCGCTGCCACAGAATTTACAGTAAACCGCGTCTTCGTCATGGCCTTCTTTCAGGCAGGATGGACAGATCCGGGTGGGGGCCGATTCTGTACGCATGGCACGGGCAATCTCAACTGACACAATTCCGGTGGGTACTGCAATGATGGAATAACCCACCAGCATCACTAAAGAAGCCAGAGTTTGTCCCAAGGCAGTATGGGGTACTACATCTCCAAAGCCGGTGGTGGTCATAGTCACTACTGCCCAGTAGATCCCTACTGGAATACTGGTAAAGCCATTTTCAGGGCCCTCGACCACATACATCAGAGTTCCAAAGATTAGCACATAAATGACCAAGGAAGTAAAAAAGATTAAAATTTTCCGCCGGCTCTGCACCAGAGCATTTACCAGCACGCCGGCTTCGTTTAGAAAGGGCACCAATTTCAAGACGCGAAAAATTCGCAACAACCGCAATGAGCGCCATACCATCATATATTGTAATCCGGGGAACAGAATACTCAGGTAGGTAGGCAGCACGGCCATCAGGTCAATGATCCCGTAAAACGAGGTGGCATAGCGGATAGGTTGTCTTACCGCCAGCAGGCGGGCTACATATTCCAGTGAAAACAGTACCGTTAAGACCCACTCTGCGTAATAGAGCGCGTCATGCAGGGTATTGTCAAGGCCCGGTATGCTTTCCCAGGCGACGACAGCCAGGCTAAGTAAAATTGCTATTAGCAGGCTGATGTCGAAAATTTTTCCGGCGCGAGTGTCTGCTTCATAGATTACTTCATACAATTTTTTACGCCATGCAGTTTGTTGCCGATGTGCCTTCATTGTTTGCCTGACACTATCTTCGTCTCGGGCCGAAAATGCAGAAAGTAATTTACTCCCGTTTTTATTGTAAATTCTTTGTTTTCGTACAGTAACCTAATGGCCGGCCTGGCATTGGTATTTCTTACCTGACCAATAACCACCGTACCCTCGGGCAAGCTATCGCGGTCTTTTTCTGCTATGATCGCCAGTACGGCAAAATCTTCGCCACCTGCGAGAACATAGTCGGCGATAATAAAGTCAGGGTAGCGGGAAATTTCAGGGAGAGTCGGCACCAGAGAAACATCCACCTCTAAGGCCAGCTTATTATTATTTGCCAGGCATAGCAGGGCCTCATACAGGGAATCGCTCTGGTCAATGGCAACTTTGGCAAGTTTGGGCAGCCAGGATGCCCGGGCGGCATAAGCCTGTGGTCTGACATGATAGTCTTTGAAATGGACTGGCAGGTGTTCTTTTTTTTGCAGACGGGTTAAGGCGTACTGGGAGGCTCCTACAATACCTTGCACTACCAACAAATCGCCTTTAGCTATTTTACTACTCTGTCTGGGGATAAATTTATTTACCTGCCCTAACACTGTCATGGTAAACATATCCGGCCCATCCGTACGGGCTGTATCACCACCGACCAGGGTCATGTTATGCCGTTTGGCCGATGCGGCAATTTCAGTCGCAAACTCTTTCATATAAGCGGCATTGGTTGCTGTCTGGTTTTTCAGGGCCATGTTTAGCAGGCAGTAGCGCGGCACCCCCCCCTTGACATAGATATCAGAGACGCTTTTTTCTACCAGCTTAAACGCAGTATCTGTGGCAGAGAAATATTCTTTAGAAAAATGATTGTCTTCTATCATTACATCCGTGCTGATCAGTATGTTACCAGCAAAAGAAACTGCCGGCAATAAGGCAGCGTCATCACCAATACCAACCACTCCATTGGGCAAGCGATCAGTGGCAAACAATTGGATAAGTTGTTCTTCCTGTGTCACGGTTTTTTTGACGACAAAATTACTATCTTGTGATTTTTTTTAGTTCCCAAGTTTCTCTGACTGCTGGGTTGCTGCTGCGACCGCTTTATGTACCGCTGCTTCAAGTTTTTCTTCTTTTAAAACAGCTAAACCTGCTATGGTAGTGCCGCCCGGTGAGGTAACATCGTGGATTAAATCTTGTGGGCTGCGCCCTGAAACACGACACACCTCAGCAGCGCCAGCCACTGTCTGCAACGCCATTTTTCGCGCCAGAGGACGGGGCAATCCCCCATGAACCCCGGCATCTTCGAGCGCCTGAAGAAACAGATACACATAGGCTGGCCCGCTGCCCGACAGACCGGTTACCACATGCATTAATTTCTCGTCGTCAATAAAAAGACACTCACCAGCTGGCGCAAAGAGAGAAAGGGCAAAATCTTTATCATGTACGCTACAGTCAGCAGAGGCACATAATACAGTCATTCCTTGGCCTACCACCAAAGGAGTATTGGGCATCGCACGGATTACCGGTCCCTTGGTAAGTCGATTATTTTGTATATCTGCAATACTCACTCCGGCGGCAATGGATATAATGAGACGTTCATCTGAAATAGTGGCAGCAAGTGCTTTGGCCTGACCCGGCTTTACGGCAAGCAGCAATGGTATCTTTTCGGCCAACAGCTCCTCAAGGCTTGTCGCCGTCTTTAAATGTGGTTGCGCTGAGAGCAGAGCCTGTATTGCCGAGCTATCTATATCGAAACCAATGACATCAAAACCAGAACGCAGG
>CALHRC010000065.1 GCA_938038265.1 uncultured bacterium | reverse complement strand
CCCCGGCAATATCACCGCCAAGCGCAGGGGGGATGGTTTGTATGAAATAAGTCTAACCGTCACGCTGACCAATGCCAATGCGGGTCATAAGGCGCCAACCGGCGATCCGGAGCGGCATTATATTCTGGAAGCCTTTGTCCCTGTTCAGGAATTCCTGAACAGACCCGCACGCGAACGTATTGGACAGACCTGGCAGTGGTGGCCCAAGGCCAGAAAAACTGCCGATAACCGACTCGCACCACTTGAAACCCGTGAGCTATTGCTCACCTTTCCTTCTCCGGTTGCCAATCCACCCATTCAGCTCAGTCTGTACCATGTGCGTCTGACAGAAGAAAATGCCGCCTATTTGCGCCACGCCACTGACCGGGTTGCGCCTGAACTGAAAGACCAAATTGCTGAAATAGAAAAACATTACCCGTTCCAATCTGAAATTTATCGAGGGACCTACCATCCTGCTCGGGGCTGGTCAATAAAACCGCTTGCCGAACTGATGCAAGCAAATGCCCGCCCCCCACGTAGCCAAAATGATCTGCGGCCATAGTCCCCGGCCGTTCATACGACATAATAAAGCAAAATTCTTGACGTCGCTGCATATTGGATTTTACTGGCAGCATTCATGGCCATTGATCCAAAGAAATTCGCTGAAACTGACGAGAATGAACTGTGGAAAGATTACGTAAAAAGCCGTGATCCTAAAATTAGAGCATACCTTATTGAGAAATACGCGCCATTGGTCAAATATGTTGCTGGCAAAGTGGCCGTTGGTATGCCCCATAATGTTGAGTTTGACGACTTAGTGAGTTACGGAACGTTTGGTCTGATCGACGCAATCGACAAGTTTGACCCCAATAAAGACGTTTTGTTTAAGACCTATGCTATTACCCGGGTGCGCGGCCAGATCTTTGACGAGCTGCGCAATGTTGACTGGATCCCCCGCTCGATCCGCCAGAAAGCCAAACAGGTTGAAAAAATAATTATTGAACTAGAAAACAAAATGGGGCGCACCGTTGAAGACGAAGAAATCGCCCAGGAGCTGGATATTTCAGTCGATGAATTCCGTTCACTCATCTCCAAAATTGCTGGCACCAGTCTGGTTTCCCTAAATGATATTTGGCAAAGCAACGACGAAACTGATGATCTTTCTTTTATTGAAACAATTGAAGCTAACAATAACACTAATCCCGATGTCATAGTTGAACGCGATGAAATCAAGCAGATGATTGTCGAGGCTATCAAGAAACTACCGGATCGTGAAAAGAAAGTGATTGTCTTATACTACTATGAAGACCTTACTCTCAAAGAAATTGGCGAAGTCCTTGAGGTAACCGAATCGCGGGTTTCCCAATTACACACCAAAGCGATTATGCGCCTGCGCGGTCGCCTAGCACAGATGAAAAATATGCTCTAAGTGTGCGCCATCCTGCTGCTCTATTGAAAGAACTGGGGATTGCACCCCTTAAATCTCTCGGACAAAATTTTCTCACCGACGATCATTCTCTGCAGGGCGCCGAGAAGCTATTTGATAAAAACGCAACCCTGCTTGAAATTGGCCCTGGCCTAGGTATGACCACTGACTACTTTACCCGAGCCGGATTTCGCATGTTGCTCATCGAAAAAGACCGCAGTTTAGCGGCAGAAATGCAGCGCCGCTATCCGCAGCATAAAGTTATTAGTGGCGATTTTCTCGAACAGAGCGAAGAATTGCTCTTAAACGAGGATGTTAGAGCGGTGGTCAGTAACCTGCCTTTCTATATTACTACACCAATTCTGGAACGCATCTGCGCCCGTTTACCTGCGATTGAGAGAGGCTTATTTGGTATGCAAAAAGAAGTAGCGCAGCGCATCATGGCCGAACGCGGAAACTCTTTAGCCATGTTTTTGCGGGCAACCGGCGATGCCCGTATCTTCAGCAAGGTTTCGCGCAATTCGTTTTATCCCGCGCCTGAGGTGGATGTCTGCTGGCTATATTGGCAACGCAATACCAAAATAAACGATCTTGAGTCATTTGAATTATTATTGCGCGGCGTATTCTGGGGTAAACGCAAGAGTATCGCGGTCTCGTTAAAGAAAAATCCTTTTTTTGACAGCTCGCCCCATGGCCAGCGCATGCGAGATAACGCCGCCGGCCTCACGGCCGCCTCTGCCGAATTTCGCTTTCTTTCTCAAAGACCAGACGCGCTGACTTTCGCAGAGTTTCAGGAATTGCACGCGGTGCTATCTCGTTAAGGGCGGCGACCTTTCAAAACCGTCTTAATCTGCCGCGCAACACTAGAAGCATCAAGTTGGTATTTTCTTTCGATATCAGCGACCGAGCCATGTTCAATAGGTTTTTCTGGGTAGGCAAAAATTTCAATAGGGCGTTTTAAGGCGGGATGGCCATTTAATAGAGCAGCAATCATCTCACCCATACCGCCGCGCCGCACATGGTTTTCAAGGGTAAAGACCGCTTTTTTACCACGGATCGCCCGGTTAATGCCGGCGGTATCTAAAGGTCGCAGGCAGCGCACCTTAATCACTTCAAGGGAGATCTTTTCTTTCTGCAGTAAATCCGCAGCAGCAAGAGCGTTATCAATCATGCAGGCTTCGGTGAACAGAACGGCATCTTTGCCGCTGGTTAGCCTTTCCACTTGAAAAGGGTTATAATTTTTGGGTAGAGAAATTTTTTTGCGCAGATCAAGCAACATGCGGTTGGGAAAATCTTTTTTGGGGAAAC
>CALHRC010000064.1 GCA_938038265.1 uncultured bacterium | reverse complement strand
GAACCTATCTTGGGTAAACAGCAGTTTATTTTACAGACGTTAAACCCCAATACGGGCGTGCTCTTTGTCTTTGCTATTGGCTCTTTGGCTGTCTATGGTATTCTCTTAGCAGGATGGTCGAGCAATAACAAATACTCGCTGTTAGGTTCGGTGCGTTCGACTGCGCAGATGGTCAGCTATGAGTTGACCCTGGGGATGAGCATTATTCCCGTGGTGCTGATGACGGGGCACTTAGATCTGTATAAGATTATTACTGCACAAAAATCGGGATGGTTCATTTTTACGCTCCCTGGTTTTATTGCTTTCTGGTTATTTCTGGTGAGTATGTTTGCCGAGACAAACCGCCTGCCCTTTGACCTGGCAGAAGCGGAAAGCGAGCTGGTGGTGGGTTTCCATACCGAGTACGGCGCGTTTAAATTTGCCTTGTTTTTTATCGCAGAATACTCCAATATGATTACGCTATCTTTCTTTATTTCATTGCTGTTTTTGGGGGGATGGAATATTCCGTTTTTTATACCTGAGGCACTACACGGAGAATGGTGGGCGCCTCTGGTCGGCGTGGGCATGTTTGTACTGAAAGCGCTGTTCTTCGTGTTTCTGTTTGTCTGGGTACGCTGGTCGCTCCCCCGTTTTCGCTACGACCAGTTGATGAACCTCGGCTGGCGTTACATGTTGCCGTTGGCTCTGGTGAATATCTTTATTGCCGGAATTTATGTCTATCTGAAATGAGGGAACCATGGAAGAGCTGAATATGAGAATGATCTTGTTTTATGTTTTTTCTTTCATTATGGTTGCCTCGGCGTTAGGGGTGGTGCTGCACCGCAATCCGGTTAAATCGGCCATGTTCCTGGTGTCATTTTTTGTGGGTCTGGCGGCCATGTATGCCCTGCTGGGCGCAGAGTTTTTAGCGGTTGTGCAGATTCTGGTTTATGTGGGCGCGATCATGGTGCTTTTTCTCTTTGTGATTATGTTGATCTCAGTCAGGGAAGAGAATTTTGAGAGCCCAGGCTCTAACCTGGGGCGCACGGCAGCCACAGTGTTGCTAATCGGCGCCTTTGCCGTACAGTTTCTGGTTATGGCCCGGGTATTCACGGCGGGACCCGGCATCAATGCCAGCCGTCCATACCATGGCAGCCTTGGCCAAACAGGCAAAATTATCGAGGGTAATGTGGAGCTGCTCTCCTTTAAGTTGTTCCAGGGGTATCTGCTACCCTTTGAATTGATTTCGATTGTCTTGCTGGTAGCCGCGATTGGCGCGGTGGTACTGGCCAAAAAGAACCGGCGTAAGCTGCAGTAAGGTAGGATTTATGAATAACTTACAAAACATCCACCATTCCATGCCCATAGTAAGCCAGGTGCCAATTTTGTACGTGATTGGCCTTGTTCTAATATTGTTTTCAATAGGGTTGATCGGCGTTTTAAGCCGCCGTAACGTGATTGTTATCTTTATGTCAGTTGAAATGATGCTCAATTCGGTCAACCTGCTCTTTATCGCTTTTGCCCGCTTGTACGGTGACTTGGGCGGCGAGGTTATGGTCTTTTTCGTGATGGCGGTCGCTGCTGCTGAAGCTGCCATCGGCCTGGCCTTGGTTATCGCCCTCCACCGGAATTACAAGACCGTGGATATGGCTGAAGTGGCTGAGCTCAAACAGTAAGGTCGGGAGATTGCTATGGATAACATTTTACTGATAATTGCAGTCTGGTTGCCCCTGCTGGGCTTTCTGATAAACGGTCTGCTGGCTCTGCGGGGCAAGCCGGCTAACCAGCTGCTGGTAGCTGTCGCCGGGGTGGGCAGCGTTGCTGTTTCTTTCGGCATTTTCGTTTGGCTCACGCTAAATAAACAAGCCTGGGGACAGGGTGACGCGCAAATTGCCACTTTTTTTAACTGGCTGAACCTTGAGGGCCTGCAATTGGCTTTTGCCTATCGCTTTGACGGACTTTCTGCTTTTATGGCCTGGATCGTAACCGGTATTGGTACGCTAATTCATATTTACTCTACCGGTTACATGAAAGAAGAAAAGGAGGATTTCGCCCGCTTTTTTGCTTACCTTAACCTGTTTATTTTTTCCATGCTACATTTGGTGCTAGGCGATAACCTGGCGCTGCTATTTTTAGGCTGGGAAGGTGTGGGTCTCTGTTCCTACCTGCTGATTGGTTTTGACCACCACAAAGACTTTGCCGCTGCTGCTGGTAAGAAAGCCTTTATCACCAACCGCATCGGCGATGCCGGCTTTCTGATCGGGATGTTCCTGCTGTTCAATCTCACCGGTTCGCTGCAGTATGATACTATTTATCTGAGACTCTCTGGTTTTACTGATACAGCTTTTCTCAATACGGTAGCCTTTTTCCTCTTTATTGGGGCGATGGGTAAATCCGCCCAAATACCGCTTTATGTCTGGTTACCTGATGCAATGGCTGGCCCCACTCCCGTTTCAGCATTGATTCATGCCGCTACCATGGTGACAGCGGGTATTTTCATGATGGCGCGGCTTGCTCCGGTATTTTTAGGCGCCCCTGAGACTTCTACCTTTATCGCCTTTATCGGCGGCTCCACGGCGTTGTTTGCCGCGCTAATTGCCCTGACACAGACCGACATTAAAAAAGTTCTGGCCTACTCGACAGTCTCCCAGTTGGGTTATATGTTTATGGCCATGGGTGTTGGCGCCTATGGCGCGGGGATGTTTCATCTGATGACCCATGCTTTTTTCAAGGCGCTGTTGTTCCTTGGTTCAGGGGCGGTAATTCTCGCGTTGCACCACGAACAGGATATGCGCAAAATGGGCGGGCTTTTCAAGCACCTCAAGTTGTTGGCCATTTTGTTTTGGGTGGGCGCCATCGCAATTTCAGGTATTCCCGGGTTCAGCGGTTTCTTTTCTAAAGATATGATTCTGGAACACGCCTATACTCATGCCAAAGGCGGTAAGATTTTATTCGGAATGGGGATTGTAACCGCACTGCTGACTAGCTTTTATATGTACCGCCTGATTTTCCTGACCTTCCATACCAAAGAAGATGCGGTCAGTAAAATGGCTCATAGTCACCACGGCCATAATCACCATGGCGATCACAGCCATCATGGTGGTGGTCTGGTGCCTCTCGGCTGGAATATCTACTTGCCTCTGGTGGTATTAGGTATCCTCTCTGTTGTTGGTGGCTATGTCGGATTGCCCCACTTGATTACGCATGAGACTCCCGCGATTGTAACTTACTTTGATAAAGTGCTGGCAATTCCCCCGGGAGAAATTGCTGCTGGTTGGAAAGTTTCAGCGACTCATGCTGAAGAGTGGGCTCTCATGGGCGGTTCCGTTGCTGTTGCCCTGCTGGGCTTGGTTC
This sequence comes from uncultured bacterium, assembly GCA_938038265.1. Taxonomy (GTDB): domain Bacteria; phylum Spirochaetota; class Leptospiria; order Turneriellales; family Turneriellaceae; genus CALHRC01. The sequence goes on along the minus strand of CALHRC010000064.1, from coordinate 3,811 downwards.
TGGCGTTTGTAATCTACCAGAAAAAGAATTTGCTGCCCATTGCCGATGGCGCTTACCGCAAGCCTCTGGTCAAATGGAGCTTCCATAAATTCTATGTGGATGAGTTGTACGAGGCGCTGCTGCTTAACCCAATCAAGAAGTTTGCCTTTTTCTGTTATCGGGTGGTTGACGCCCGATTTATCGACGGCATGGTGGATGGTCTTGGGGCCGCAGCGACTGCCTTTGGCAGCGCGCTGCGCCGCTTACAGACCGGCTTTGTTGGTGATTACGCGGTGTATATTGTTGTGGGCCTTATTTTGGCCGGTTTTATCGCATTTGGAGGCGTGAAATAATGCTTACCCTAAGTCTTCTATCTCCCTTAGTTGCCGGTCTTTTCATTCTGTTGCTGCCGGCAAAACTCACCGGTCAGAAAAAACCATCCTCCCTGTTGATGCTGGTGGCCCTGGCAGGCAGCCTTATTTCCCTTGCGGCTTCACTGGTCGTTGCTGCCGGTTTTGACGGTTCTCTTGACGGATACCAGAGTGTTGAAGTGTGGTTTCCTTCGGCGGCAAACCGTGTGGGTTGGTCTTTCGGAGTGGATGGTATTAGTATTGGTCTCTACATCCTCACTACGGTACTTTTTCCGTTGGGCTTATATTACTCATACCTGAGTTTTGAGTTGCAGGCTTCTGAAGGACACGCGCCGAACCGCGAGAAACTGTTCTGGTTTTCGTTGCTGTTACTTGAGACCAGCGTGATCGGAGTTTTTGTTGCCCGCAATCTAATTGTGTTTTACATTTTCTGGGAGCTGATTCTGCTGCCGATGATTTTGCTGATCGGCATCTGGGGTGGTAAAGAGAAGCAGTACGCTTCAATTAAATTTTTCATCTATACTTTTGCCGGATCGGTTTTTCTGATTTTGGCCATGGTGGCTGTCGTGCATTACAATATGCGCAGCACTTTAAGCTTTGACATTAACGACACATTGAGCGTTGCAGTGCGCAATATGCCGCTGGAGCTGCAAAAGTATATGTTCTGGGCATTTATTGTCAGCTTTTTAATTAAGATCCCCGCATTTCCGCTGCATACCTGGTTGCCACATGCGCACACCCAGGCGCCCACTGTGGGTTCGATTATTCTGGCGGGCGTCTTGCTGAAAATGGGCACCTATGGAATCTTTCGCTTCAGTCTGCCGATGTTTAAGAATATCTCATTGATCTATGCAAACTTCTTTATCTGGCTGGGAGTAATTGGTATTATTTATGGCGCTTGGATGGCCTGGGCACAGAGCGATATTAAAAAGCTAATTGCCTATTCTTCAGTATCGCACATGGGTTATATTCTCGCCGGGATGTTTTCGGGAACTGAGGCGGGCTTGAATGGCGCTTATATGCAGATGATTAACCACGGTATTTCTACCGGTCTGCTGTTCCTTCTGGTGGGAGTAATCTATGATAGAACTCATACGCGCGAGCTGGCTGATTATGGTGGTCTGGCAAAGCTGTCGCCGGCTTTTGCTGTCGTCTTTATGATTGCAACCCTCAGTTCGGTGGGTTTGCCGGGAACTAATGGTTTTGTCGGTGAGTTCCTGATTCTGCTGGGGACTTTTCAGAAAAATGTCTGGGCCGGGATATTTGCCATCACTGGCGTAATTTTCGGCGCGGTGTATATGCTGCACCTCTATAAGAAAATGTTCTTTGGTGAAGTTTCGGCGAAGTTAAAAGCTGTTTCGGAAAAGACTTCACTGAAAATTAGCAAGCGGGAACTGGCTGTCGTACTGCCTTTTGTGGTAGCAATTTTTGCTTTGGGTTTCAAACCAGAGATCGTTATGGATCCCACAAAAAAGAGCTTAAAGCAATTCGTGACAAACCGCACCAGTTTGCCAATCGTCAAATTTGAGGAATAGGTGAGGAATATGAATCTTTTCAGTATAAATGATCTGATCGCAACGGCCCCCGCCCTGGTATTAGTAACCGGAGCTATCCTCATCCTGCTGCTGCAGATTGTGCTGCCTAAGTTCCGCCTGCAGGCGGCGTATGGGGTGGCTATTGCAGTGACTGCGGCGGCTATCCTGTTGCTGGTGACCGGTATTCCGACTTCATGGCAGGCTGCCGGAGCCACAGTGCAGATTTTACCTCCCATAGGAACCCCAGTGCCGCTTACTGAAGCGTTTAACCGTCACGTATTATTTAGTGGATTTGTATCCGAATTTTCTCTGTTAATTCTAATAGCCCTGCTGCTGTTGTTGTTGAATTCCCGTCGTTTGTTGGCAGAGTTAGATCTCAATTTGGTGGAAGCCTATCTCATGATGCTGTTTTCGGCCGCTGGTCTGCTCTACTTCATTGCCGCACAGGATCTCATTACTCTGTTTGTGGCCCTGGAGCTATCTTCTCTGCCGCTGTTTGTGCTTGCCGGTTGGGATCGCCACAGTAAGAGTTCCAATGAAGCGGGTATTAAGTATTTTCTGCTCAGCGTTCTGGCTACCACTTTTCTGCTACTGGGTATTGCTTTTCTGTATGGGGCCAGCGAAGGGCGTACCAACCTCAATGAGCTATTTTATTCTCTCTCGCGCCAACCCCAGTCGGTTCGTTTTGCGCCTTTTCTGTTCGGTATTCTGGGGTGGATTTTCATCTATGCGGCAATTGCCTTTAAGACAGCGCTGGTTCCCTTTCATGGTTGGGTGGCCGATGTCTATGAGGGCAGTATAACGTTTGTTACATCATTTATGGCGTCCCTCATTAAAATTGCTGCTGTGGCGGTCTTCTTTAAGTTGGTGATGAATACGCCAGAGAATCACCGAGCGATTGTGCAGCCCGTACTCATGGTGTTTGCGGTCGGTTCTATGTTCTATGGCAATCTGACTGCTCTGGTGCAAACTAACCTCAAGCGGATGTTTGCTTTCTCTTCGATTGCCCATGCCGGCTATATGGCTACTCTGTTTATTTTTCCGGTGGGCAGCGCGCTGCTTGCCGAAATTCAAAAAGAAGCATCGGCCGCGCTGTTTTTTTATGTGGCCGGCTATGCTGCGACTACCATTCTCGTCTTTACGGTTATTGCCTTTCTGGAAACGGGCGATGGCGAAAAGCGACGCATCACACTTGAGGATCTCAAAGGACTGGGTAAGCGTAATCCACTGGCGGCATTTTTGCTGTCTTTAGGTGCTCTGTCGTTTGCCGGTATTCCGCCGTTGGTTGGATTTTTCGGCAAACTATATATCCTACGGGTGTTATTGGGCAGCGGCCAATACATTCTGGCGCTGTTTGTAGCCATCAATAGTCTGCTTGCAGTATATTATTATGCAAGAATTGTATTCCATTGCTACTGGGATTATGAAACCGAGGGCGAAAAGCTCACCGGCAGTGCACTGCGTAGCCCCGCAGCCTGGATATCCGGCATGGCGCTGGCAGTCACAGTAATTGGTCTGGGATTGGTATCATCGCCGGTACTAAGATATGCCTTAGATGCCATGGTAAGATTTCGCTAATACTTAATTTAGGAGGAGATGATGAAAGTTGGGCCTAAAAAGTTTATTCGCTTTCAACCTTTAGCTCTTGGCAACATCCTCATTTTTGTATTTCTGCTCGGAGTGGCTTTTTCTCCCTTTGCCGGCACCTGCAGTAAAGAGAGTTCGTTTGTTCAGGCGCAAAGCGAGAATCCGTTAAGTAAATCAAAAGCCGTTGAAGGCGCGATGGTATTCCAACAGGCCTTGCGTGAGATTTATAACGAAGTGAACCCCGCTGTCGTGCGTATTGAAACCGAACAGATTGTGCAGCTGCAGATGCATCCGTTTTTCAATGACCCGGCGTTTCGCCGATTCTTCGGTGTACCGGAA
>CALHRC010000063.1 GCA_938038265.1 uncultured bacterium | reverse complement strand
ACATCCCTACATCGGTGAAAATTATGCGCGGCCCGTCGGGCGAGTGCAATCCCCCAACATCCCCACATACAGGGAAATTAAGCAGTCTGTCCAAGTTTTCGACCACTAAAGCCGCAAACCTCGCCACATGTAGGGAAATTCTGGTAGCGGTGGACTGGTTATAAGCTGCCTGGTGGGAAAATATCCCACATGCAGAAAAATTACGGCAAGCGGTGGCCTGGTCAGTCTGTCCGGCGGGAAAATATCCCCACATGTGCAAAAATTACGCGCGCTCTTTCAGGCGGATACACCCCCTCAAATATCCTCAAAAATACGGCACCAGTGAACTGGTCAAGCTGCCCGGCAAGAAAACATCCCACATGCAGGGAAATTACGTGGTGCGGGAGTGTAACCTATCTCCCTAAGACTGGATAGTTAGAACGGAAAACTGCTTTCAAATTCAAGTAGATTATTAGAAATCGGTTATGCCGCGTAAAAATTCTTGTCTGTCTTTTTATTTTTTTCTACGCAGATCGATTGCCGAGCAGTATGATATCCTCAAGATACTCCCCCAGCTTGAAAGTACAGATAAGGCCAATAATACGGTAAAAGCCCGCATTTTTATAGAACAGGTTAACCGCCAGTTACGCAAGAGGGGGGCAAGTGCTACTCTTAGCGCTGCCGAAGTTCTGGGGATATCGCTGATCCAAGAAATTTATCTCAAAATTCTTGAAGATTTCATCGCGAACGAGGCGGCTATCATTTGGCAGAAGACCGACACCAATTTGGATCTCCAGACAACGGAAATAAATGCTAAGCAATATGCTCATTTTTTTACGCCACAGGAAGTCATTAAAGGCATTGTAACTAATGAGCAATATGCAGCGTCCATTGCTAGGAACCCAAAGGAGCGCCAGCGATTCTACTTTGAGTTACTGTTGATACTTCTCTCCAATGAAAACCCGGCATTTACCGCTTACAGGGATTTTTTCTCTGACATTGAGCTGAGAAAACATTCCCACTATAGCAATTCTCTGCAGCTTATCATTAACGCATTCCGTAATGGGCCGCCGCTGGGTAAGAAAAAAAATAATCTCTACCTTTTTCTGAAAGAGCCTGTCGAAGCCGCCCCCTATTCGATACCAGGGCAACTGGAATATATTTTCAAACACTGGGCAGAGTTATTGCCCGATCACCTGTTATTGCGCTTACTACAGACACTTGACACGGTCAGAGAAGAAGAGATGCAGCGGGGTATGGCCGGCGGCGTGATGGAAACCATCCTGCCTGATTATTCTAATAGCGATCTGTTTCCCGAATATGAAGCTTTTTCGCCCGACCGGGATTGGATGCCCAACCTGGTTATGATCGCCAAAAGTACCTATGTCTGGCTCTACCAATTATCCCGACAGTATAACCGAGAAATAAAAACCCTCGACCAAATTCCCGACGAAGAGTTGGATCGCTTAGCCCGCTGGGGTTTTTCCGGTCTATGGTTAATTGGTCTCTGGGAAAGAAGCCCGGCCTCGGCCCGCATCAAGCACCTGTGCGGTAATCCCGAAGCACTCTCTTCGGCTTATTCCCTATATGATTATACCATTGCCAAAAATTTAGGTGGTGAAGTGGCTCTGCAGGATCTCAAAATGCGCTGCGCCAATCGCGGCATTCGTTTAGCGGCAGATATGGTACCCAACCACACCGGCATCTATTCCAAATGGATCATCGAACATCCCGAATGGTTTCTCTCGCTTGACTATTCTCCCTTTCCTTCTTACAGTTTTACGGGCGAAAACCTCTCCCAGCACCCGGATATTGGTATCTACATAGAAGACGGCTACTGGAATAAATCAGACGCGGCAGTTGTCTTTAAAAGAGTAGATTTTAGAACTGGCCAGACAAAATATATCTACCACGGCAACGACGGCACGACCATGCCGTGGAATGACACGGCCCAGATCGATTATCTCAACCCCGAAGCGCGGGAAGCTGTCATTGAGACGATCTTAAATGTTGCCCGGCAGTTTTCTATTATTCGGTTTGACGCCGCCATGACGCTAGCTAAAAGGCATATCCAGCGGTTATGGTACCCAGAACCCGGCAGCGGGGGGGCCATTCCGTCACGCTCTGATTTCAGCCGCACCCGGGAAGAGTTCAATCAAGCCATGCCTAATGAATTCTGGCGCGAAGTGGTAGATCGTGCAGCAATAGAAGTGCCAGATACCTTATTGTTAGCTGAGGCTTTCTGGATGATGGAAGGCTATTTTGTGCGCACATTGGGGATGCATCGGGTATATAATTCAGCTTTCATGAATATGCTTAAAAAAGAAGAAAACCAGAAATACCGTAACCTGATCCGCGAAACCCTGGAATTTAATCCTGAGATTCTCAAACGTTATGTAAATTTCATGAGCAACCCCGACGAAGAAACGGCAGTTGCCCAGTTTGCCAAAGGAGACAAATATTTCGGTGTTGCCCTGATGATGGTTACCCTGCCTGGCCTGCCTATGTGGGGCCATGGCCAAATTGAGGGCTACACGGAAAAATACGGCATGGAATATGGTCGGTCATATTTTGATGAATTTCCCGATCCATGGCTTGTGAGTCGGCATGAAAAAGAAATCTTTCCTCTAATGCATAAGCGACATCTTTTCAGTGGGGTAGAGCGTTTCACCCTGTATGATTTTGTAACGCCACAGGGACATGTAGACGAAAATGTCTTTGCTTACAGTAATATGGCATTTGGCGAGCGTTCGTTGGTAATCTATAACAACCGCTACGCAAACACCAACGGCTTTATCAAAAATTCTACTGGTATCAATCCTGCCGGCGCTGGCACAATTATCCACCGGAACCTGATCGGGGCTTTAGAGTTGCATCCCGACGAAAACTGGTACACGATTTTCAGAGATCACCTAACCGAGCTGGAATACATCCGCAATAACGCTGAACTGCGCGACCGCGGTCTATTTGTGATGTTGGGAGCTTACGGGTCCCATGTCTTTCTCGATTTTCGCGAACAACAGGATGAACATGGCCTACTCGCAGAAGTCTGCCAGCAACTAAACGGAGCCGGCACCAAGTCCATCGAAGAAAGCATCCATGAGCTGAGACTAAAACCCATCCAGGAAGCTCTTAGGATCTTAACTTCGACCATATTGGTCAGAAAAATACTTAACGAAATTCTGAACACTGACAAAATCCATTCAACAAAAGAATGGATAACATTTTTAGCACAAGAAATCCCGCCGGAGCAAGCTGTAAAAATTGCCAGCCAGTTAAGAGCCTTTGGTGGAACCGAAACCCAGGATATAGATATCCATGCACTTCTCGCAGCAACCTTATCAAATTTTCAGGTACTCATCCGCGATATAAAAACCAGTACGCAAGCGCCCCTGGCCCAACTGCGTGAACAAGTACCAGCCGGCGCTAACGAGACATATGAGATCTGGCGCATACCGCTAATCTACCAACTCTGCCAGGTAATAGTCAAAGCAGGGGGGGATGGCTCGATGTCCCGAAACATCTTTCTATTCAGCGATTGGCGCTTGAATAAAATGGCGCAAAAATTGCTTATCAATTTGGGAGCCAGAGAAAGCCAGGCAGTCTGGGAAGCAAACCTAATTGAGATACTCTTTTTGTTGGCAGCGGCCCCGGCCATGCTGCTCGAAAATAATCTTGAGGCACTAGTCAATCATCTTCTTGCTGAGCCCAAAATAAAACAGTTTCTGCAGGTTCATACCTACGAGCATGTACTCTGGTTTCACAAGGAGAGTTTTGAGCTACTACTTTATTGGCTGCTTTTCCTGACCGGCATATATCTCTACACAGAAAAAAAGAATACCGCGGGAATGAAAACTGCCGCAGAACTTCTCAATACCCTTGCAAAAGCAGCTGAGAAGTCAGGCTACCGCCTCTCTAATTTTGCAGCAGAATTTGACACGCAAGGTGTGGCGCCCGCCCAACTTCCTGCAGGAAAAACCCCCAAGCCTGCCGCCGCTAAGCCGAAAAGACAGATACGGAAAGAAGAGAGAAAATCCACAACCGGCAAAAAAAGTAACGCTCGCAAGAAAAATACCGACGCTCAAGGATAGGGCATGCTAATTATTCCCGCGATGGATTTACTCGATCACCAGGTAGTCAGACTAAAGCAGGGCGACTATGAGCAGGTCACTGTCTATGACAAGAACCCCCTGGAGTCAGCAAAAAAATTTCATGCCGCTGGGTTTTCCCGGCTGCATTTAGTGGATCTAACAGGCGCCCGGCAGGGAACGCCGTTTCATGGCAATCTTTTTGCTGAAATCAAACGTACCACAGGCATGCAGCTTGAAGCCGGCGGCGGTCTCCGCAGTCATGCGCAAGTACGGAAGCTATTTGAAGCAGGGTTAGATAAATCCACCGATTATGTAATGATAGGCTCACTGCCCTTTCTCAACCCCGGCGAGTTTGCTGCTATACTGGCAGAGTTTAGAAATAATATTCTGCTTACGGTGGATGTCTGGGGCGACGAGATTAAAATCGTCGGTTGGCGGGAAGGCAGTGGAGAGCGCCTACTGCCCTTTATCGAAAAAATGACGGCTCAGGGTCTAAACGAATTTCTGGTAACCCAAATACAAAAAGACGGTATGCTAACTGGCCCTGATTTTGAGCTTTACAAGACATTGGTGCAGACATTTCCCGCTGCGCGTTTTATCGCTTCTGGCGGGGTCTCATCCCTGGCGGATTTGCACAGGCTGCGCGAGACAGGTCTTTATGGGGCCATTCTGGGGAAAGCCTATTACGCCGGCCATATCAGCCTTGAAGAAGCAGCAGCCTTTAATGCCGGCCGCTAATGGTTTACGGGGTAGCCGGCGTGGCGCTGTCACCTGCCGAAGGCGGAGCGACTAAGTTAGGTTCCGCCGGGCTGCTGATCTGCTTTTCAATTTCAGAACGATCGTGTACACGGCTTTTGATAAAGGCTAGAGCCAGGGCAATGAGCATAAAAGCTGCAGCTAATACTGCGGTTGTTTTCGTGAGTACATCGGCAGAACTTGATCCAAAAGCGCTGTTACTGCCGCCGCCGAAAATACCCATACCCGCAGACCGGTTAGACTGCAACAGGATGATCAACACCAGTAAAATTGACACAATGATAAACAGAACTGTCAGAATGGTACCTAAAATCGCCATAGTGTCGCAATCCCGCGTCGTAACAGGCTGTCATTCACTTTCCTAAAAAATTTCTGCAGTGACCCTCTAAGCAATGCCGATAGCAAGGCCTTCCTTTGGTTCGGACATTCATACCTATGATATGGAATTTCATACTAAATGTTGGCACAGGGGGGCTTCTGCCCCCGGCTTTTCCTTATATTTACGACATGCTGGGACATGGAATATATTATTAGAGAAAAGCCCTGTTCTTAGGATTTCTGAACTGTGATAGGGAATTCCCTCCCCCAGGCGACATAATCTCGTTTTTTA
>CALHRC010000062.1 GCA_938038265.1 uncultured bacterium | reverse complement strand
GTCGAAGGTATGCAGTTTGATCGCGGTTACATATCTTCTTACATGGTAACGGATCCAGACTCTATGACCGCTTCTTTAGAAAACGCGCTGATTTTAATCTATGACAAGAAAATCAGTGCGGTGAAGGATGTAGCGCCTATTTTAAACCAGGTAGCCCAGGCCGGCAAACCCCTCTTGATTATTGCCGAAGACCTCGAAGGCGAAGCGCTGGCTACTATCGTGTATAACACCATCCGCAAGGCGATCAGCTGTGTTGCGGTGAAAGCTCCTGGCTTTGGTGATCGCCGCAAAGCTATGCTTGAGGATATTGCGATCTTAACCGGTGGACAGGTAATTTCAGAAGAGTTAGGGCTTAAATTAGAAAATGCTACGCTCAATGACCTGGGACGCGCCGAAAAAGTGCTGGTAGAAAAAGAAAATACCACAATCATCAAAGGCGCCGGTAAACAAGAAGAGATCAACGCGCGGGTAAAACAGATCAAAAAACAAATTGAAGAGACTACCTCTGACTATGACCGCGAAAAACTGCAAGAGCGCTTGGCAAAACTTGCCGGCGGGGTTGCCGTAATCAACGTTGGTGCTGCTACCGAAGTTGAAATGAAAGAGAAAAAGGCCCGCGTTGAGGATGCCCTGAGCGCTACCCGTTCAGCCGTTGAAGAAGGTATCGTGGCCGGCGGCGGTCTGACTTTGCTAAAAGCTACAGAAGCTGTAGAGAAACTCAAGCTCGAAGGCGACCAAGAAACAGGTAAGAACATCATCCTGCGTGCGTTAGAAGAGCCCATGCGGCAAATCGCCCAAAACGCCGGTGAAGAAGGTTCTCTCATTGTGCAGCACGCTCGTAAAGAGAAAGGTAACATTGGCTTTAATGCCTACAGCTTAAAATGGGAAGACATGTTTGCTGCAGGTATTATTGACCCAGCCAAAGTTACCCGTTCGGCCCTGCAAAATGCCGCCTCAATTGCCGGTTTAGTACTCACCACAGAGTGCATCATCACCGACAAGCCAGAGCCAGAAAAAACTCCCTCTGCGCCGGGTGGCATGGGTGGTATGGGCGGCATGGATTATTGATCCAGCCTTTTCGCAAAATAAAAAAGCCGCGGTTTCCCGCGGCTTTTTTATTTTACAGCAACAATCAACTTAGGCTGTCAACATAGAATACAATTCATCTTTTGTATGTAGTCTTTTTTTCTTGAGGTCTTCTAGGTAAGCATCAGAGGCGCCGATTTCTTGTCTTTCAATTTGCAAAATTTCTTTATTTAGCTTCTCGTACTCCTCAAACAAGCGGGCAAAATGGTGGTTGTTCATTTTAAGTTCGTGGATTTTGTCTTTTAACTCGGGAAATTCTGCCGCTAATTCATGGGATTCGTGTAACATTGGTTTACTCCTTTTTTATTGAAATAAAGACAGCCCTTAGGGGCCGCCAAGGTATTTTTGTTTCATTTGTAAGTGCTCACGGTAACTTTGCGAAAAATGGTGCCCACCATCCCCCTTAACTACAAAAAATTTATAGTTGGTTTTTTCGGGCCGTAACGTGGCCTCAATGGCCGGCAGGCCAGGGTTTGCGATCGGCCCCGGGGGCAATCCCCGATGTTTATAGGTATTGTAAGGCGAGTCTATCTCTAAATCTTTAAAGTAAAGGCGTTTTTGGGGTTTGTCAAACAAATATTGGATAGTAGCACAGGACTCTAAAGGATAGTTTGCCGCTAAACGATTGTGAAAAACCCCGGCAATTAAAGCACGCTCTTCTTTTAACTGCGCTTCACGTTCTACAATACTAGCTAAAATAACCAGCTCATGACGTTTTAGGGGGTCAGTGGGAAAGCCCTCTAATTTTGCGACGCGTTCCCTAAATTCATCAATCATGGCTTGAACAATCTTGACCTTGTCATAGTCAACCGGTATGGTATAGGTCTCAGGGAAAAGGTAACCCTCTGCTGTAGGCGCCGGTATGTTGTTGCGAGTTAGCAAAGCAGGGTCAGAAGCTGTTTTCAGAAATTCATCCCGTGACGAAAAAAGACCTTTGGCTACGAGTAAATCCCCAATTTGTCGGTTGTTATACCCTTCGGGAATAGTAAAAGTAACAGTTTTTGTTTTGCCACTGGTGAGGATGTCAACAATTTGCGGCGCTGACATACCGTCATTTAAGGTATAGATGCCTTTTTTAAGGTTACCACTTTTGCCTGTCAGGCGTAAATACCAAGCAACAGCAGTGCGACTTTTAATTAAATTTTCTTGTGCTAAATGATGAATTACCGCATTGGCCCCCCAACCCGAGCGCACCACAAATTCAACGGTTTTTTCTCCACGGCCTGGGGCGCCTAAATGAGTTGCCAGAAACGTAAACAGCAATGCCACCAATAGCCCAGTTGCCAGTAAAACGACTTTCCCGGTTTTAGAGGCGAAAAGAGACAAAAATTTACTCACAAAAAACTAATCAGCGAATAGCTGACAGGGTGTAACGCTTTTTTCCGGTTAGTGTAAAACTTAAAACCAGATCCGCCCACCCGCTTCTAAACCGCGCAAGTAAGCGCTGCTAGCTGCGAGCATGTAACCAGCAACAAAGAACTCTAAGCGATTTATCATAAAACCAATATGGGGCCGCACTTCTAAGTAAGTTATTTGCGGAAATTGCACAGTGCCAAGTAAAAACCCCAGGGTAAGGGGCTTTTCAGGAAAAAGTAACATGTGAACACCCGATGTAGCCCCAGAGCGCGCCAATAAGCCCGAAAAGTTAGCAAAACCTAATTGTCCACTAAAATGCAAAATACTAAATTGTAATAGGGTTACATCCACCCCCAAACGGCTATCATGTAGTGGCAGAGAACCACTCTCAAAAAACTGGCGGTAGCGGGCAAACACACCAAAAACAGGGGTAAAATGCCCCATAAAGGCAATGCTGCCTGCGCGGGTTTCTTCTTCTTGAATTTGACCGGCTACTTCAAAATACCAAAAAGTTCGGTACTGGCCTTTGCGCGTCATATCGTCCGGTGACATATCGGGGGGATTGTGTTCAATCATTGCCCGGTTGCGGGCATAGGGATATTGGTCATAATGGGCGGCATTGTTCCAATCATACCAAAAAGTGGCAAATATCCCTACAAAAGCACCAAAAAATGCCGAGGCTAACGAGCTTTCTGGGGAATTTTCAGATGGGGACTTCTTTTTTTCTTCGGCAACAGTATCTTCTTGAAAGTCTTTTAGCTTAGGATAAAGGCGTGGCGTACAAACTAAAATTAAGAAAAACAGCAGGATTTTTTGCATAGATATACCCCCTGTTTTTTTAACATAAAAGCACAAAAAATTTATTTTCTAATGTTGTAAAAGCTGCTCTATCTGCTGCGCCAAATGGATGTCTTTTTCTGTAACCCCACCTGCCTCATGGGTGGTCAGTTTTAAGTGTACTTTGCCATAACTATTGCTCCAATTGGGATGATGGTTAAACTTCTCGGCCAACAAAGCTACCCGTGTTACAAAAGCAAAGGCGCTGCTAAAATCACGAAAAGAAAACTCCTTAAAGAGTGCATTTTCTTGGTAGCACCAGTTAGGCAGGTGCGCTAAGGCTTGTCTAATTTCATCGGCAGTAAGAAGACTCACAAGTGAAGTTTATACAAACTACTGCTTATGTCAAGAGTAATTAAACTTAACTGACAATATAAGCAACAACGGCAGCAGAAAGTGCTCTTCATTGGGGATTGTAAGTAAGTTGTTCAGGAATTCCTGAACAGAAACCATATAATGGTACCAAGTAACACATCATAAGACATACTGTAGGGCTTTTAGTAACGAATCAATTGCGTCCGAAATGGCTCTACCCGATGGGGCAGCAGCTTGGGGGGTGGCGGAAGACCGGCAGGCCACGGCCAGGTTCGAGGGCGACCGAGAACCGGTGCCCCAAATTTTGTTTTTGCGGCGTAAGCC
>CALHRC010000061.1 GCA_938038265.1 uncultured bacterium | reverse complement strand
TGGGGATCAACCCCCACAGCCCGGGCGATTTTTTCGGCTTCAGTAAAGGAAGGGTCAGTCTCTCCCAGAAAAACAGAGAAATCCACCCCGGTTTTCTCTTTGATAATTTCGAGGTAGCCTTTTCTCTGCCAGGGAGGGTTTAGATCAATGGTATGCTCGCCATAGAGGATCTGCCTGCTGCCAATCACCGTGTCGGCTAAATGCACGAAAAGTTCTTCGGTTAAACGCATCATGGTTTCGTAATCGGCATAGGCCTGGTAAATTTCCATCATGGTAAATTCAGGGTTATGCTTGGTTGAAATGCCCTCATTGCGAAAGTTACGGTTCAGCTCAAAGACTTTTTCATAGCCGCCCACAATAAGGCGCTTGAGAAAGAGCTCTGGGGCAATGCGCAGGAATAGATCCATGTTGAGGCTATTGTGGTGGGTAATGAAAGGTTTTGCCGCCGCCCCCGAGGCGATGGTCTGCATCATCGGAGTTTCAACTTCCATAAAGCCCCTTAAGTGCAGAAAATTTCTAATTTCGCGCACAATGGCCGAACGCTTGCGAAAATCATCGCGGGATTTCTGCGTTACGTTCAAATCAACATAACGTTTGCGGTAGCGCTGTTCAATATCAGAAAAAGCGTCATAGACAACACCGTCTTTTTCTTTGACCACCGGTAAAGGGCTCAGGTTTTTAGCCAGCATGGTGAGCTGTTTTGCCCGCAGCGAAGGCTCGCCAGTTTTAGTGCGGAAGGGTTCGCCCTTAACGCCAACGATATCCCCCAGGTCGAGATGTTGCAGCAGAAAGTATTCTTTTTCGCTCAGATTTTCGTTGTTGCCATAGACCTGAATTTTATCATACTCATCGGCAATGGTAAAGAAGGCTGCCTTGCCCATGGGCCGCAGGGCTACAATACGCCCGGCCGTCTGCACTGTACCGGCAGGCACTTCATCGGATGAACTAAAATAATGCTGGCGGATTTCGGCGATCTGGTCTTTTTTTTCAAACCGGGGGGGATAGACTTCAATATTTTGTTCTCTTATCCGGCGTAGTTTTTCCAGACGCTGTTTTTCCAGCTCGTTTTGCAACATTTCAGACTGTGGCTGCTGTGACATAAGGGTATTTCCGACTTTTCAGACAAAGTGTAAAGCCTTTCAGGGGATGGAAGCCTAAGCACCCCATATCCCCCAAGGGGCTTATTAGTTACTAAAAAGCTAAGTTATGTCCCCTGGAGGATGGTTTCCGGGTATGGAATTCCCCATCTGGTAATGATTTGTCTTTTAAGAAAAACTCTACCTATGTTGCCGAAGTCAAGGATATCCGCTTTGCGTAGATCGACAAAGCGCATCAGACAATTACCACCTTGCGGATCAGCTCGGCTAGCTTAAAAGGCTGCTCCATATGCGGGCAGTGCCCGCAGTTACGGATCATGGTAAAGTCTGCTCCGGGGATGGCGCGGGCGGTTTCTTCGCCCAGTCTCAAGGGGAACAAAGTATCTCGGTCACCCCAGATCACATGCACCGGCTTGTGTATTTCGGGCAGTCTGTCATCAAGAGCAAACTTTTTATAATTGCGGGCTTCTTTCATTCCTTTGGCACCGAACAGGCCATGGGTTAGATCCCCCATGATCTTATTATACCATGGGCCATTATGGCGAAATTCATGGTAGAGGTGGATTTTAAGAAAGATCGGCATCGGCGCCCGGCGATGAAAAATGCGGCTTAAAAAAGTTTCAAATTCGTCATAGTCATTGACATGAAACAAATTGGCGCCGGTTAAAAGCTCGGCATAAAACCCGGTAAGTTCATCCCCCACTACCCCTGCTGAATTTACCGGAATTACCTGGCGCACCAGGTGGGGATGTTCCAGCGCCAGTTGCAGGGCAATAGCGCCACCCAAAGAATTGCCCACAAGTATGGCATCACAAACGCCAAGCTGCTGTAATATTTTAGCCATAGTTGCCGTATAATAGTTGAGATCGTGCCGCACTGTCGGATGGAATGGGGTACCGTCAAACCCGGGCAGATCGGGAATCACAATATGGAAATCTTTTTTCAAGCGCAGCGCCGTCGGGGCAAACGTATATTTGCTGTCGGCGAAACCATGCAACCATACCAGTGTGGGCTTCTCTGGGTTACCGGTAATAAGACAATGGTAAGGTGTGGTTTCGACATAGACGGTTTTTTTTTCAAAACGGAATAGACTTTCAATTGCAAGAAGGGATAGGTCATAAGTCAACTGTTCTAAGGAACGCAGGGGTAACCTTTCCCACTGTGTGACAAAAGAGTGTTCTATCTCGCGCAAAGCGCCGGTTATTGGTGCCCAAAACGTATTTTGTTGCATACAGGTACACGAACGAGCGACCCGACCCACAGACAAGTCTTTTCCCTGAACAAGGCGTCAACTTTATGAGAAAATTTTTTCTTTCTTAAAGAAGGTAGTATATGCCAGAAAATTATCATAACCTGCGCAGGTCTTTGAGTAGTTCCTGGCTGATGTCGAAAAACATGGTCCGCAGTTCTTCAACTGCCTTTTGTTTCGGACGCATGCGCCGGTTCCAAATTTTGAGAGCAATACGGATAAAGTGGTTATCGAGGATCTCGGTCTCTATCTGGCCATCAAGGTAGTGCATACCGGACGATTTCCGTAAAAACTGCAAACCAACCGAAGTTCCCCTACCCTCATGGCCTTGCTGCATTACCGATATAAAATCTTTCATAAGTTGCTCAATATTTGAGGGGATAACCACGTCAATAAGCCAAACTGGCAGCACCTTGTAAAACCGTCCGTAGAATTTCATGGCGGGCGCTTGATCAAATGTAAATTTCAGGTTACCCTCTTGTCCCAAATTGCGGTACTGGCCTGAAAAATTCATCCAGCCAGTATCTAATTTAAGGCCCGAAATGTTAGCTTGCACTTTGACATCCAGCCGCACTTTTTTTTCTTTTAGGGCGGCCAAAGCAAACCCTGCCGAGTACAGCGGATTGCCCGCATGGTCGCGCGGGATGAGTTTTCCTTTAGCAGTTAGCAGGTGCAGTTGGATCTCTTTTTGTTCAGGGTCAGCCGCCAAACCCAACAGATGACGGCCTTTTTCATCATAGAGGCTTATGTGCAGTTTGACCAATTCTCCCAAATCACCCAACCAGCGGAATAAGTGTGGATAGGCTTTATGAAAATGATCTTCTTTAAGGCGAGCTACAAAATGCAACTCAGTAAAATATTTTCCCTGGAACTGTCGGATTTTCAGCAGAGAGAGCACCGTAGTCAGCCGATCAAGAAAGCCAATCAAGTGCGGAAAATCGGCCGCGGCAGCATCCGAGAGAGCTGAAGGCTGTGCCGAGAAATAATGGGTCATGCCGGGCTGCAGTTTTTCCAGGTTGGATGGCTCGATCACCAGCAACAACTGGCCCAGAAACGAAAGAATATTTGCGTGGTTCAGATGCTCGGTTGCCAGACGCAGATTGACGCGCGCTGGAAAACTGTGGGCATCTTTGACCACCGAGACGGGATTTTCTTTGAGGGACCAGATCACCGCAGAGTTAAAAGCCCGAGACAAATTTACTCCGGTAAGATCTCTATGGCTAACCGAAATATGGTACCCACCATCTCGGTGTTCACCTTCAATAGTGACACTACGAAATCCATGTTGATCATTTTGAAGCCAGTCAGAACGGTATATTTTACGAAAATTAAAGTCTTCAAGTGAATCGCCGATGAAGTCCATTAGCCGCAGCGCATCATGAGAGAGGTGCGCTTTAGATAAGGTATCGGAAAAAGCGGAAACAACCGAGATAGTACGGGCAATGGCATTAGGTTGAAAAACTTTGAGAGAATCGCGAAAGCAGGTTGCAAACAGAGTTATCGGCAATAAAAAGATGACGCTAAAAATTTTATGAGCAGAAATATATTTTTTCATATTTATTCCAGACGGTAAGCAGGGTATCTTCCCCCTGTCAAGGGTTGTATAGTTCTAACTATAGGCAGCGCCCCAAGCAATCCACCGAAGGGGTACAAATAGCCCCCTGCAGGGGTTTTTTCGGTACTAAAAAATGAGATTATGTTGCCGGGGGAAATTTCCCATCTGTTTTTAGGATTCTAAGAACAAGGGCTTTTCTCTATAATAATAAATTCCATATCCGGTGGGTCTTACCTAAAGAAAAGCCGGGGGTAGCAAAAGCCCGGCAGGCCACGGCCAGGTTCGAAGGTTACTGAGAACCGGTGCGTGCGCTTTAGCGCCGCAGGCCGTGGCCGGTGCCCCTGTAGGGGGCAGCCGGGCTGTAGCGAGGGGGCGGTAGCCCCCTTTTTTTTGTTTTCTTTAAGTTGATGTAGAATATATATAATGTTCAGGAATTCCTTAACAATAAGGTGGCGGTACTGCCGTTTAATTGAAGCCCCGCGGGGATTGCTGGGACACTGGCTAAGGTGGTTATAGCCAACAAAACTTGACTGTGACTCTTACAATATAATTTTAACCTATGCGGTACAAGCTTTTCGGCTGGGTCAAAGTGTTTTTTCTCAAACTGGCTAACACATACCAACACAGCGCCCATCCCTTCTGGAGGCACCTGCGGGAGAATATAGTACCTTTTTTATATGACTTTTTGACAACCGGCCCTACTTTAATTGGTTTTACTATTCCCCTGTGGCGGGAACATGCCGGCAGCGAACGCTTTTTGCTGGCTTGCCAGTCGCTGTTGATTTTTATTGCCTATCTCACACTTCTGGTGTTTACCCGGGTGGTATATCTTGCTGGGGATTTATTTACCATAGCGCCCATTGCCGATTCAGTTCTGGCGACACTCTACTTGTTCGCAACTGGCTTTCTGCTCTACCGCCTGCGCCGAGGCCGCCCGCCGGTCAGCGGTTTTGTACGCAAACTGTGGGATAGGTACCAAGCTGGTGCAGGGTCATACTACATTTCCGGCCCATAAATCCGGCGGATAAGCCCCTGCATGTTTTTTAACAATAATTTGTTTACAGCCTGTCAGCAATCGAAACGGTGTTTTGCCTGACCCGCGCCCGTAGCTCAGTTGGATAGAGCGCATGACTACGAATCATGAGGTCGGAGGTTCGACTCCTTCCGGGCGCGCATTTTTGGGTACTTTTTCTCTTAAGCTGCCAAACCAATTGACGCGCTGACTCTTTCGTTCTTTATTCCCTAACCCATGAAAGCTTCGCAGATCCCCTTGTTTACCATGAAAGAAGACCCCAAAGATGCCCAGGTAGCGTCACACCGGCTGCTCACCCGGGCGGGATATATCCGCAAACAAGCAGCGGGGCTGTATGTTTTTTTACCATTTGGCTATGAAGTCTTCCGCAAAGTGGAAGAAATTGTCCGCCAGGAGATGAACCGCTTTGGCGCCGTTGAAGTGCACCTGCCGGTCATAACTCCAGCGGAACTTTGGCAGCAGTCTGGCCGCTGGGATATCATGGGTGCTGAAATGATGCGCATGAGCGATCGCCATAATAACCTATTTGCATTAGGGCCAACCCATGAAGAATCCATCACTTGGTTAGCGGCGCAATTCCTGCAATCTTACAAGCAACTGCCAATCAACCTGTACCAGATCGGTACAAAATACCGTGACGAGATTAGACCGCGCTATGGCCTCATCCGCTGCCGTGAGTTTACCATGAAAGACGCCTATAGCTTTCATATGAGCGACGAAAGTTTGGATGAAACCTACCAGAAAATGCGCGAAGCCTACCGGGCGATCTTTGAGCGCTGTGGCCTGGCAACCATTGCGGTGGAAGCCGATTCCGGAAATATGGGCGGCAGCGGTTCGGAAGAATTTATGGTCGCTTCAGAAATCGGCGAAGAAACCCTGCTGCTGTGCGAAAATGAACGAGGCTGCGGTTACCGCTCCAACCAGGAAAAAACCCCCTTTGTACCAAGAGAAGTTTACCATTCAGGAGAACCATCCCCCCCTCAACTGGTGGAAACGCCGACGCAAAAAACCATCGAAGAAGTTACCACCCTATTGCAACAAGACCCGACTCTGTTTATTAAGACGGTAATCTATGAAACCGATGAGAGCGTGATTTTAGCATTTATTCCCGGGGACCGTGATCTCTCTGAAGTTAAACTCAAGAACATCGCCGGGGGCACGAATTTTGCCATGGCGAGTGCCGAGACAATCCGCGCGGTTACGGGTGCCGAACCTGGTTTTGCCGGCCCGGCCAACCTACCTGTAAAAGACGGCGAAAAAATCCAAATGAAAAACGCTGCTGCCCAGAGAGTGACCAAAACAGTGCAGATTTTCTTTGATCATAATATTAAAAACCGGGGGGGATTGATCTCCGGGGCCAATAAAACCGGCTTTCACCTAAAAGGATTAACCGATGGCCGCGATTTTCAATCCGGCGAAACCAAAGACTTAGTCAATGCACAGGCAGGCGATATCTGCCCCCGCTGCCGGGAGCAGCGCCTAAAAAGCACCAAAGGCATTGAAGTGGGCCATATTTTCAAGCTAGGACGCAAATATACGCAGAGTATGGGGCTTACTGTTTTAGACCAAAACGGCAAACCGTTCGTGCCCACTATGGGCTGTTACGGCATAGGCATTGGGCGTACCGTAGCCACAGTGGTAGAACAAAACCATGACGAGAAAGGCATCATCTGGCCGGAGAGCATCTCTGCTTACAAGTACTATCTTATTGGCATCAGTAAAACCGCCGAAGAGAAAGCCCTAATTGAAGTACTTTACCAAAACATGATCGACCGGGGCCTATCGGTGTACTATGACGACCGCGACGAACGTCCGGGGGTTAAATTCAATGACGCCGACTTAGTCGGTTTTCCCTGGCAGGTGGTCGCCGGAAAGACGTACTTTGAAAAAGGTCTCATTGAGCTAAAAAACCGCCGTACGGGCGAAAAAACCGAAGTAAAGCCACAAGAATTAAATTGACCTGCCACCTCTCACTCTGAATATGTCCTATGCGTGAAATTATCAAACTTGAATCTACCGCCGGAACTGGGTATTATTATACTACAACCAAAAACAAAAAGGGCAAGACAGAAAAGTTACAGTTAAAAAAATATGATCCGAAAGCCCGAAAACACGTACTTTTTGTTGAAAAAAAGATTTCAAAATAATAAATTAGTATTGGAGGCAAATGTCAACAAAAGAAGAAGCTATTAAAGTAGAAGGGGTCATTAAAAAAGCACTCCCCAATGCGATGTTCCAAGTGCAGTTAGATAATGGCCACGAAGTTCTCGGGCATATCTCCGGGAAAATGCGCAAACATTACATCCGCATAAATCCGGGCGATCGGGTGAGTGTTGAGTTATCCCCCTATGACTTAACCCGCGGTCGCATTACTTTTCGCGCATAAACTCAAGCAGCTCTCTCGCATAACGCGAGCTCTCTCCTGCACCCGCAAACACTATCGCGGTTCGGCCATCTACTGCCATTTTCTTGTTCAGGAATTCCTGAACTAAAAGCGGGTCAAACACTTCTAAGGCCAGACCACATTCACAGCATAACTGCGCCCAATACTCCCGTGCGCTAGGAAAATTTTCAGGATTATCACCAGCGGCATAAATAGGTAACAGTACGGTGCGATGGTTCATGGAAGTATCTTTAAGTACTTTAAGGAAGTCCGCGCCAAAATAAGCCAGACGCGAGAGACGGTGTGGCTCCCAAGCTAAAAATAGATCATCATATTGCGGCTGCAGGGCTCCCAACGTGGCTGCTAGTTCGCGCGGGTGATGGGCATAGTCGTCGATGATTGCCAATCGTTTGCCCCGCAAGATGACATCCCCCAATTTTTGCAGCCGGCGCTTTACGCCGTAAAAACGGTTCATCAGCGGTATCAATTGCGCCACAGGGGCTAATTGCATTGCGGCAGCCAACACAGCGCTGGCGTTCTGCAGGTTATGTAGTCCCGGCAACCCGACTGGCACGGGAACCGCATCATAATACAAGCGCGGTCCCTCCCCCCTCTGTTTGATAATACGCAGTGCGGCAGTTTTCTCATTATGGGGGATGGCATATTTTTCGAGAAACCAGAGGGATTCCAGAGAAGCTATTACCTGCCCACCGTTGGCACGACACTGCTCAGCAAACTGCAAAAAACTCTGCTCTACCTGCTGCAAATTTTCAAAATGATCGGTATGATCGAGATCGATATTGGTAATAACCGCCATTGCTGAATGGATATGCAGAAAACTTGAATCAGATTCATCAGCTTCCATCACCAGCAGGGGTTTACCCCCAATTCTGCCGTTACCAGCGCGAAAATTACTGTTCCAGCGCGGTACGGTACCACCAATAAGTGCCGTGGGATCCAGCCCGGCATCCTCCAGCACACAGGCCAGCCAGGCAGAGGTGGTCGTCTTACCATGGGCGCCGGCCACTGCAATAGTATAATAATTTTCTGTAATCGCGGCCAGCAAACTGTGCCGGCTCTGGCACAGCAAGCCCTGCTCGTCGGCAAACCGTCTTTCGGGATGGTCCGCCTTAATTGCCGTACTGTAAAAGACCTGTGCACCCGCGGGGATTTTATCAGGCTGGCTGCCAAGCCAGACCGTCGCCCCGGCTTGCGCCAGTTTACTGAGATAATCGCTCTCGCGGGCATCGGAAGCGCTGACGGCAATACCACACTGGCGCAGCAAAAGCCCCAGTCCGCTCATCCCAACTCCGCCGCCACCAATCAAATGAACATGTGTCAGCTCTGAAAGTCGCACAAGACCGCCTTTGCTAGATAAAGACAGGCTGGCAACCATGAGCCAGAGAAGGGCAGCAGAGAAAAAAGGTTGAAGAACTGATCGGCAGCGCAGTTGTTAGCCATATGTTGTGGGTCGATCGCCTCTGGCGCTTCCAGTCAAGCCTACTGGTTGTCTTAATTGCTCTGGGTTTACCAGTTCTGCTGGGCTGGGCCTACTTTACGGTGACGCAACATGTTACTTCATATTCCCTGCTCGGTGGCGCCGGCGCCGCACTGGCAACCGTTTTGCTCCTTGGCTTTTTCTCTCTGCCGGGAGGGATCTTGTTGGCTCTAACAGTTCTCTGGCAAAACCGCAGCAGGCGCAAAGATATATTGCGGGAAGCTCTCGGCTATTTGGGACGCCTGCCGGTTTTTCTGCTGGCTTGGCTGCTGTTCCGTGCAGAACTTAACCCATGGCTGGTGCTATCGGTAGCCTTTTCACTGCCCTTGGGAGCACAAATAGCAGAGCAGCTTCAAGAGTACCCGCCGTGGTACAAGGAGCTGAGCTATGCCTATGGCGGCAGGCGTCGCCATCTGATCGTGCTGATTTTCGAGCAGCAGAGACTCCACTTAATACAGATATTTTTACGTCATTTAGTACGCATTGCTGGAGAGTTTTTAATAATTATTTTTTTCCTGCGAAACTTGCAGGGTATTGGCAATGTTCCCGGCGTTCTGTTCTCTGTCCCTGAAACCATCCCCCCTATGTTTTTTGCTTACCTGCAGGCAGCTTTAGTCTTTCTGGTATTGCAGGTACTCATTAAATTCTTTGTGCGATCTAAACAGGTAAAAACTGCCAATGGATAAAAATAGTAAGCTCAGTGGTGGCCTCATCGCTGCTTTCGTGGCTCTTAGTGTTCTTGGGGTCATGTGCATTCCAGGGTGGTTTACACCAGAGGCTTACCAGCCGATGTTTTCCATAGCGGGTTACGAGGCTGCCTGGTTTCTGCTCAAGGCCACTGTTAGCCCTATGCTGCCTGTTTTGCCTATTGTTTTCGTTACGGGACTTTTCGCGGCCAGCTATTTTATCCGCAATAGCCGCAGCAATTGGATGACTCATTTTGTTTTCCAAAGCATGGCCTACACTGCGCAGTTGCCATCTGCTTTTTTTGTGTTTGTAATTTTTGCCTTGCAGTTACAGGGAATTTCTCTGGAGCTGGAAATAGCTCTGGCGGTGACTTACCTACTGGTTCTGTTGCCTCGGTTTTCTGTCGCCGTTGCCGTGATACTACGGCCGCTTGGTAAGGGCACTTACGCCACCGGTATAGCTTTTGGCGCTTCGGAATTCCGCACTGTGACACAGCTGGTCTGGCCCAGTGTGTTGGGGCCCTTGGTAGCTCATTTATTACGTTCTGCCGCGATTTTATCGCTTGAGGTGACCCCAGCGGTATTACTGAGCTATGCTTTCCCCTTCGCCATGGAGGTTAAGCCGGCAAGCGCTGAATTGTTTTTGCAAGCAGATAGGCTCTCCAGCATGTCCCTGCTTACCTTTACTCTGACAATCCTCGCCTTTGCGCTGCTCTTATATGGCATATCCCACGCTTTACAGCAGAAATCCGCATTAAAAATTTCGGGAGAGTATAATGCCCGCTGAATTAAATGACACAAAAATAAAGGCCGAAAACGTATCGTTGTTTGTACAGGATAAACAAGTTCTAAATCGAATTTCTCTGGAAATTCCTGAACAATGTATCTATGCTTTTGTTGGCCCCGAAGCCGGCGGCAAAAGCTCCCTGCTGCGCTGCTTTAATCGCTTAACTGACCTCAGCGAACATACCCGCATTCAAGGCGCCATCTACCTCGATGGACAGAACATACTGGCAAGCACAACGGATACCAGAAAGTTAAGGATGCGAATGGGGATGGTTTTTCAGCAACCAAACCTGTTCCCGTTCAGCATTGCCGACAATATCCGTTATGTCTTGAAACTTCGGGGTATAAAAAACCACTCAGAGCTTCAGGATCGCGTTGAAGTCGCTCTGAAGAGAACTGGTCTCTTCCGCGAGGTACACGACAGCCTGAACCGACCGGCTGCCGACTTAAATCTGTCGCAACAACAGAGGCTCTCCATTGCCCGGGCGATAGCCATTGAGCCAGAAATCCTGCTGTTAGATGATCCCATGAGCCTGTTAGACCCATGGAGCACACTGGTAATAGAAGAATTATTTTTAGAGCTCAAGGATAAATGCACCATCCTAATGGTAACCCATAATCTAAAACAAGCGGCCCGTCTCTCTGATATGACCGCTTTCATATATAATGGCACTCTGATTGAGCAAGGCCCGACCAACCGTTTTTTTACGTCCCCTGGCAAAGAACTAACCCAAAAATATGTCAGTGGAAAATTTGGCTAATAACATGAAAATTACTTACTACGGAGTGCGCGGTTCGATAGCCGTCTCAGGCAAACAGTTTGATGAGTTCGGAGGCCATACCACCTGTGTTCAGGTAGAATATAACAATACGTTGTTACTCATCGATGCCGGCACCGGTATCCGAAATGCCGGTAATGCAATACTCGCCCGCGCCAAAGAAAATCCTAATCGTAAGATTCACTTGCTCTTTACTCATACGCACTGGGATCACATACAGGGCTTCCCTTTTTTTGTACCCGCATACTTACCCAACTACCATCTGTTGATCTATGGTGAGACCAAAAGCAGCCCGGGTAACCCAGATCCCGCTGATTCAGGCAAAACAAAAGATGTCTGGACAATCGCACGTACCCTATCCCAACAGCAGTTTTTCATGTTTTTCCCAGTTTCGGTACACAGCATGAGCTCTAAAATGGAATTTTTTGAGTTAATGCCCGGCAGGGAACTGAAAATTGACGATATTGTCATCCATTCCATCTCAATGAGCCATCCAAACAGTACGTTGGGTTTTCGCTTGGAAGCAGGCGGAAAATCTTTTGTATTCTGTACCGATGTAGAACACAACCCTGATATGACACAACGACTGGCGAAATTTGGCAGAAACGCGGATATCTTCGCCTATGACTGCCAGTACACCCCGGAAGAATATGAGAACGGCAAACAGGGCTGGGGCCATTCTACCTATGAGGCAGCCATTGAAATAAGCCGCAAAGCTCAAGTGAAAAACCTGCACATGATCCACCATGACCCCTCGCATAGTGATGAAATCATCCTGCAGATGGAAAAACTGGCCCAAGCACTATTTCCTGCAACCCATGCCGTCAGAGAGGGCGACACCTTCACGCTATGAACAACAGCAAACGGCGCCGGCAGATTTCAGGCACTCTTGCTCTGCTCTTCTGCGGCCTCATTGCCCTGCCTGCCTATGCCATTGATGAGGATGTCTCACAGGACAAGGCCCTGATCCGAAAGATTGTCACCGCGCCGGAATACCAGCGCTACCTGCGCGATACCGACGATATTGTCCGAAATGCCGCACGCTCTGGAATGCGCGCTTTCCTGAACCGTCTGTGGGAATTCCTGCAAAACTGGAATATACCAGCGCGGGAACTACCTGCAGAAAATAACTTGGATGCAGACGAGGTACCTTCCCCGGATCTTTCTGTAAAGCTCTCATCCGGATTTCTGGCAGAACTGTTAGACTGGCTCAGCCGCCTGGATGATGTGACCTTGTCGCTTTTTATTCTTATACCACTTACTGTCTTGCTCGCAGCGCTACTCTATGCCCTGCTGCGCCAGGGGTTCAAGATGCGCCGGGCAAAACTCGAACTAAAAAAATCGCAAACGAAACAGAATAATGACGATAATTTGAGAGAAATTTTTGAGAAATTATTATCACAAGTTATGTATGCCAAAGCCGATCCGCGTTTATTACCCCCGGCGCTCACCCACCGGCAAGTTAACGCCAGACTAAGGGACATCCCA
Source organism: uncultured bacterium (assembly GCA_938038265.1). Classification (GTDB taxonomy): domain Bacteria; phylum Spirochaetota; class Leptospiria; order Turneriellales; family Turneriellaceae; genus CALHRC01. The sequence goes on along the minus strand of CALHRC010000061.1, from coordinate 7,235 downwards.
TCAAAACGTGAATGCTGGAATCAAATACTCTATCTGATGGAATTATACCGCTTCTCTCCTGGAAAGCAGCAAGGGCACATGCGCCAGCAAATCCTCGCTATCCTGCAGAAACTCCACAGTAAGCAATGAAAAGTATATTTGCTCAACCTCCCTGGATCTTCACAGTCGCCGGGATTGCAGTCATCCTCTTTTTGAATATACAGTTTATAGCGGATGAAAATGAGAATATTTTTCCCCGTTCACGGCAGAAAGACGGTGGCAGAGCTTTTCTCGATTTTCTGCGCCTAAAACAATACAAAATTACGGAGTCATATGATACTCTCGCCGATGCCTTACCCCGCATGCGCCACCGCAACCGATACACCGGTAAACCACAGATGTTATTTCTGCCACAACGCTATGGCGCCTCACCTCTGAGGATTTCGGAAATTGAACCTCTGCTAGACTTCCTGCGTGAAGGTAACAGCGTCGTTGTGGTAACCCGCAACCCCAACCAGTTTCTTTCGCGTCTGACATTTCAGTTTGCCCAAGAGAATAGTGCCGAAGACCATTACCTATCTCGTAAAAATCCCGCCGTGCAGATGTCACAAACCATCCGACAATTACTGCAGGAATTTGAAAGTGAAAATAAGTTTTCAGCAGCAGAAGGGCGGGTGAGTTCACAGCGCACCATGGAATCATTGCCAGCAGTATGTCGGGGCGAGCAATACAGCAGGCCCGTTTACCTTTTAGCGGCCGAGGCGGAGTATATAGTAGCCGAACCCAGCGGAAATGACTTACAGCAAACGGCTTACTGTACCAGTGAAGAACGCCTGCTTGCGCTTACCTACCGAGCCTTTGGCGGAACCCTGCAATTTCTGTCGGCCGGTAGCCTGCTGCAGAACCGGTATATCGCAGAGTCAGATAATATTCATTTTCTGCTCGACTTTCTGCAACCGCAACTCTACACAGAAATACTGTGGAGTGAATTTCATAATAATATTTTTGTCGCACCTCATCTCACAGGTCGTCTGCTAACCGACTGGCGGGGGCGGCTAATGCTATTTATAGTTGTATTCCTGCTGCAAGCTGCCATCCTGTACTCCCTGCGGATGCACCAGTCTTCATACCGCAGACAACGGGAAAGGTTGTCGCTGCGCGGATTGATCTATCCTGCGGAATTGCTCAGCCGCTACCGGCGCAGGAAACTCCTGAAAAAAATTTCTGCCCAACATAAGTCCCTGTAACAAGAGCCATCTTAAAATAGCTCACACCGGGTAGCAAATTTCTTTGAGTAGGCGATCTACGGTTTCCCGGTCACTAAATTTAATCTTTTTACCATGGATGATCTGGTACTCCTCGTGACCTTTGCCGGCAATGAGCAGCACTTCATGATTTCCCAAAATTTGCAGTCCAATACGAATTGCTTTTTCACGATCTGGCATAACAACAAACTGCCGGGTCGTCATACCCTTTTTTATTTCTTGGATAATGTTTTGTGGATCTTCCCCCCGCGGATTATCATTTGTTAGAATAACAAAGTCGGCAAACTGCGAGGCGATTTTCCCCATCAGCGGACGTTTTTCCCGGTCTCGCTCACCACCGCAGCCGAAAACAACGATAATTCTTACGGGGTTTAGTTCTGCCAAGGCGCGTAAAGCGTTTTCGAGAGCATCGGGCGTATGGGCATAATCGATCACGATATGGCGGCTGCCAGAAGCGTTAATCACATCCATCCTGCCGGGCGGCGGGGATAATGCAGCAATGCGTTCTAATATCTCATCGGCATCAAAGCCCATCAGGCGCAACCCTAGAAAGACGCAGGCTAAATTCATGAGATTAAAAGTGCCCATAAAACGGGTTTTCAATGTATATACTTTCTGTGCGAACAACAAAGAGGCCCGGTAACCATTCCATCCGGGTTGGATACTCACTATAGAAGCGTCGCCTTTTTCGCCTAACGTTATTACCGGAAAACCCGGGTTCTGCTCCTTGAGCCAGAGAGCTAATTTCTGACCCCACTGGGAATCAATACAGATAACTGCTCCAAACACGGCACCGGGCGCCTTGTGGCTTGTAGCCAGTAATTGTTCAAATAAAATACGCTTGGCTAGAAAATAATCTTCAAAAGTTTTATGATAATCCAGATGGTCGGCAGTAAGATTGGTAAAAACAGCTAGATTCCAGAAAATGCCATGTAAACGCCCCTGGTGCAAACCATGAGAGCTGGCTTCCATCACTGCGCAGATAATCTTCTTTTTCAAAGCCTGTGCCAGCAGACGATGGTTGGTGATCAGATCGGGTGTCGTCAGATTAGTATCTAGATAATCATCCCGCAAGCGTACACCCAAGGTACCAAAATAAGCCGCCTTTCGGTTTAGCGCTTCAAGTACCTGGTAAAACGCCAGGGCAATCGTTGTTTTTCCATTAGTGCCTGTCACGCCAATCATATGCATCTGGCGGGATGGTTCGCCATAAAAATAAGAGACAGTCTGACCGAGAGCTTCTTTAAATTTAACGCCAAAAAAAATCGGCTGTTCCGGGCGAAATTGCGGATTATCGGCTATCTCCTGTTCATACGCCGCATCCACAAAAACCGCCGAAGCCCCCTTGCCCAAAGCATGGAACACATAGTCTTTGCCTTTGAAATGAGTACCATCAAGCGCGAGAAATGCCGATTTTTTTCGGACACAACGGCTATCGGCTGTTAATTCCCTAATTTCAATCCCAGCTTCGCGACAGTAAGTGTGCCAGCCAAGAAGCATCAGGGTAGCTTCAGTCAGTTTAACCAATTCTCTCCCCGGGTGAAATCAGCTTTCTCGTTCTTTTACCAGGGTATCGACGACGGATGGATCCGCTAGCGTACTGGTATCGCCAAGAGAATCAATTTCACCCGCAGCAATTTTACGCAAAATACGCCGCATGATCTTTCCGCTACGGGTTTTAGGCAGCCCCGGCGCAAACTGGATCATGTCTGGCTTAGCAATCGGACTCAACTCTTTGGCAACAAGCGCAATTAGATCCTGCTTTAACTGCTCACTGGGAGTAACATCCGCTTTAAGGGTTACATAGGCATAGATCCCCTGCCCCTTGAGATCATGAGGATAGCCAACTACCGCTGCTTCAGCGACTTTGGGATGTAGCACCAAAGCCGACTCTATTTCCGCAGTGCCGAGCCTGTGTCCTGAAACGTTAATTACATCATCGACACGACCAGTAATCCAGTAATAGCCGTCTTTGTCTCTTTTACAACCATCCCCCGTGAAATAATAACCTTTAAATGTTGAGAAATATGTCTGGTAAAAGCGGTTATCATCACCATACACCCGGCGCATGATCGACGGCCAAGGAAACTTAAGGCACAGGTTACCCTCAGCCTCACCGGTTAGTTCTTTGCCTTCATTATCTACAATAGCTGGCTGCACACCAAAAAATGGCAGGGTTGCCGACCCGGGTTTTTGCGGGATGGCTCCCGGCAGCGGCGAAATCAAAATGCCGCCGGTTTCTGTCTGCCACCAGGTATCGACGATGGGGCAGCGGCTGTTGCCCACCGTGCGGTAATACCACAGCCACGCTTCCGGATTGATTGGTTCGCCCACGGAACCAAGCAGGCGCAGGGAGGAGAGATTGTGTTTTTTGACTGGCTCTTCCCCGTGGCGCATTAAAGCGCGGATCGCCGTCGGCGCAGTATAGAAAATATTTACGCTATATTTTTCACAGATCTTCCAAAAACGATCTACATCGGGGAATGTCGGCACACCTTCAAACATAAGCGATGTCGCGCCATTGATTAGCGGCCCATACACAATATAGCTGTGACCGGTAACCCAGCCGATATCCGCCGTGCACCAGTAGGTATCGTCTTCTTTGAGATCAAAAATATACTTGTGGGTCATCGCGGTATAGAGTCCATATCCCCCAGTCGTATGTAAGACACCTTTGGGTTTACCGGTACTGCCCGAAGTATATAGTATGAATAGCGGATCTTCCGCATCCATTTCAGCAGGCGGACAATCAGAGGATATATCCTCCCGCTTCATTTCATGGTGTAACCATAGATCGCGCCCCTCTACCCAAGCTGCCAGGTCATGTCCCGTACGTTTAACCACCAATACCCGGCGTACATTGGGGCATTGCTTTAGAGCAATATCGACGTTTTGCTTCATGGGAATTACCTTGCCCCCGCGGTAGCCACCATCCGAGGTAATCACAAAACTTGAATCCGCATCCAGTATGCGATCTTTAAGAGCATCCGGGCTAAAACCGCCAAAAACCACCGAGTGGATGGCACCAATACGAGCGCAAGCGAGTACCGCCATCGCTAGTTCGGGAATCATCGGCAGATAGATGGTTACACGGTCGCCCTTCTTGACATTGTGTTTTTTCAGTACATTAGCAAAACGACTGACTTCACGGTGCAGTTGCTGGTAGGTATAGATGCGGGATTCATCGGGAAAATCACCTTCCCAAATTAAAGCAGCTTTGTTCTTGCGCGGCGTATTGAGATGGCGATCGAGCGCATTGTAACTTAAGTTAAGTTTACCGCCACAAAACCATTGGATTTTGGCATGAGCAAAGTCATGCTCCAATACCTTATCCCACTTTTTAAACCAAGTGAGGTGTTCTTCCGCCTCCCGCGCCCAGAATTCTTCCGGTTGCTTTACAGATTCTTCATATTTCTTGTGGTAGGCTTCCATACTGTTAATATGTGCCTTACTGTGGAATTCCTTATTGATTTCTTCTGGTTTGAAGACTTCGTTGGCCATGACGCAAATGGTACCAGCCATGCCTTGCCGTCAATCAGAATCAGCAAATTTATTGCGTTGCATAAAGTAACCCAAGCGGGATCGCTGACAATCCCTTAGGGGCTTAGGCAAAAAAGCCATCCGACACAAAATGTCGGATGCGTAACAGAGAATTCCTATTATAGATGTGACATAATATAAGTTTTTTAGTAACTAACCGGTAGCCCAAGGGGGATGCAACTGCGTTTGTTACTAAACATTCTTAAGAACAGGCTATAAACTTCCCTATGATGATGGGGAATTCCCCACCGGCAAGCTGGCATAAAAGACAAATAGGTAAAAAAACTATCTAACGTTATATTTGTTTTGGTAACTAACAGCAAAAACTACCCCACACACAACTAAAATGTGACATAAGGCAATTTTTAGTAACTAAAAATCCTTCGGCTTTAAGCACAAGCAAAACACAGCGTTTAGGTGGGGATAGTTGGCTGCCGAAGCTCATACATAAGTTGGATATCTCTTGACAATTTCGGATGGCAGTGATATTTTTCCAGTATCATGAAAAAACTCTTCGCTATTGCCTTAACAGTACTTCTGTCATCCCCTGTAGTTTGGACAGCTGCCGATCGGGAAGTGACCATCGAACTCAAGGGCATGACCTGCCAGGGCTGCGTTAAAGCCATCCGCAGTTCCCTATTAGAAGTACCCGGCGTAAAACAAGTCACCATTGACTTAAAAAAAGGTACCGGCCAGCTGCATATCGACGGCAATACCTCGGTCAACGACGACCAACTAAAACATGCGGTAGAAAAAGCAGGATATTCCACCGGAGCTATCCGCTGGAAAAAATAATCTCAATTACCTTGAAGCAAACATTTTTGAAAAGCCATTCCATAGACTTTTTCGAGGGTGATTAATGCCAGTGGCCACAAAAACCTTCCCTCTTCAGGCAGGCTGTTACCTATCTTCATAATAACAACATGGCGTCGCCATAACTGTAAAACCGGTATTGCCCGGCGATGGCCTTGCGGTAAATTTCTAGCACCTTCTCTTTACCAATAAAAGCAGCGACCAACAACAACAAGGAAGAACCCGGCAGGTGAAAGTTCGTAATCAAGCCATGCACCGAACGCACGCGATCTGGTGGAAAGACAAATAGGTTAGTTTCTCCCGCCAGGTGACTGTCGAATTTGCCATCTGTCAGACGGTGGACAGTCTCTAACACCCGCAGTGAGGTAGTACCTATTGAGATAAGGCGCCGGTAGTCTTTACTGCGCAAGCGGAGCGCGGTTTCTTCTGGAATAAAATACACCTCTTTATGTAGGGAACGATTCCTGAAATTTTCTTCCCGCAGGGGAGCAAATGTCCCATAGCCGACCGCCAATGAGACATAAGCGACATCCACCCCTTTCTGTTTTAATGATTCCATAACTCGATCGGTGAAATGTAATGCTGCGGTAGGAGCTGCAGCACTTTTAAGGCGAGCAACCGCGAAATAATTCTGGTACTGCTCCCGATCCAGCGGATGCTCTTCCCGTTTGAGGTAGGGCGGAATCGGCATTTGGCCAATCTTAGGGAACAGGTCGGCAATTAACTCACCCTGCAGGCAGAGCACTACACCATTATTTTTTTCTACCATAAAACGAATAGCGCTCTCACGTTCGGCAGTTAAAAGTTCGCCATCCTGCAACCGCTTGGCTTTCTTGATCAATACTTTGTAAGCTCCCGGGCGCACCTCTTCGAGAAATATAGCTTCCAGACGAGCTCCGGTAGCTCGCCTGAGGAATACCCGGCGCTCTTCCACCAGAGTATCGTTGGCCACCAGCAAGTCACCGGGTTCAAGATAATTGGCTAATTGGTAGAAATATCCTTCACTAATAGCGTTGTTCTGTCGCTTAAAAACCAGCAGGCGGCAACTGTCCGGCGGCTCCGCAGGGAATTTAGCAATCAGGGATTCCGGCAGCTCAAACTGGTACTCCTGCAGGTCACGATAATCCATCAGACGGAAGCCTTGCCACAATACATAAGTTGTAAATGGATTTTCGGGTGCCCCCAAGCAATTACCGAATGGATAACCAACAAGCCCTTCGCAGTGTTCGTTACTAAAAACCTAAAGAACCTCTGAAGAAGTCCGTCTAGGAACTTCTTCAGAGTTAGTTCTGCGCCATTAAATCGGGAGTAGGTGTTGATCAAGGCGCAGGTGATCCATAGCCAGTGGGTATTTTTAGAGCGACCTCTGTACCTGTCTTTGTAAATCCCCTGTAATGCCGGCTATCAGAAACAGTGTTTGGCCCAATGCGGTTCCCTAACGTTATATTGGTTTTAGTAACTAACCGCCCCCACAAGGCGACATAATGCAGCTTTTGAGTCACTAAAAAACACCAAAAGGTAAAGGGGGATGGTTTTTTACCCCCACGGCGGCTACCTTAGTTCAGGAATTCCTGAACCGATGGGGAATTCCCCACCTACTAGGAATGGCATAACTATAGCAGGAAATAATATCTATCT
>CALHRC010000060.1 GCA_938038265.1 uncultured bacterium | reverse complement strand
GTCAAGCTGCTCGGCAGGAAAACATCCCCATATCTGCAAAAATTATGCAGTGCAAGTCTAACATCAGCCCAGGCGGGAAACTGGGCAGCGGCGGGAGAACATCCCACAGGCAGAAAAATTACGTCAAGCGGTGGCCTGGTCAGGCTGCCCGGCAAGAAAACATCCCCACATCTGCGAAAATTACGTGGTGCGGGTGAGTGTAATCTATCTCCCAGGACTGGATACGCATTTTTTCAAAAGCACTTTTCGAGGTATTTCAATAATTTAGGGGTGCCCATGATCCTTGGCACCGCATTACGTCCCTCGGCTACCAAAGCCCTATTGCTCGGCAGCGGAGAGCTTGGCAAAGAAGTCGTCGTTGAACTGCAGCGCCTGGGAATTGAAACGATTGCTGTTGATCGCTATCCGGACGCACCAGCCATGCAGGTGGCACACCGCAGTCATGTGATTTCCATGCTTGACCCGATTGCGCTTGAGAACCTCATCCGCCAGGAAAAACCCGACCTGGTCATTCCTGAAATAGAGGCCATACACACCAAAACGCTGCAAAAACTTGAGGGGGATGGATTTACCGTGATCCCCACGGCTTTAGCCGCACGGCTGACGATGGATCGCGAAGGAATCCGCAGGCTTGCCGCAGAAACATTAGGTCTGCCGACATCCAGCTACCATTTTGCCGACAATTTTACCGAAGCGCAAGAGGCCGCTAAAACATTAGGTTGGCCACTGGTTATGAAACCGATTATGAGCAGCTCAGGCAAAGGACAAAGTCTGGTCAAGCATCCCGACGAGCTGCGCGAAGCCTGGGAATATGCACTCGAAGGCGGACGAGGTAATAGTGGTCGAGTAATTCTGGAAAGTTTTATTGATTTTGATTATGAAATTACCCTGCTTACCGTGCGCCATATCGGCGGCACTTCATTTCTTTCGCCGATTGGTCACCGTCAAATGAGAGGCGATTATCATGAATCATGGATGCCACAACCAATGAGCGAAAAAGCATTGGCAGCAGCTCAAAATATTGCCGCAAAGATCACCGACGCTCTAGGCGGGAGAGGTATTTTTGGCGTTGAACTTTTTGTCAAAGGAGACATGGTCTGGTTCAGCGAAGTCTCTCCCCGACCACATGATACCGGTATGGTAACCCTAATCTCGCAAAACTATTCCGAATTTGCGCTCCATGTGCGCGCCGTGCTCGGTCTGCCGTTTCCAACAATTCGGGAATATGGCCCGGCAGCGTCTTATGTATTGCTGGCTCATGGAAACAGTAAAGACTTAAAATTTACTGGAATTTCTGAAGCCTTATCCGATACAGATGTCAATATACGCTTATTTGGCAAACCTGAAGTTCAGGGCGAACGTCGTGTCGGTGTCATTCTTGCCTTAGGCGACACAGTGGAGCAGGCACGCAGCAAAGCGGCAGCTGCAGTACAAAAAATTAGAATTATACCATAAAAAAGTGGGGGATCTCCCCCGCTTTTTTATGGCTGCATGCGATTCCAATTACATATCGCCAGCGGCGCCGCCACCACCACCGCTCTCAAAATATCCTTTAAGACCGGCAGCCCGCACAGAAGCTTCACCAAGTTTTTCAGCTAATTTACCGGCAGTTACCGGACCGACAATACCATCCACCCCGATACCGGCTGATTGCTGAAAACGTTTGATGGCCGCTTCAGTATTGGGACCCATTTTACCATCAACCGCACCGGGATTGGCGCCAAGAATGGTAAGAGCTTCCTGGATACTTTTTACATCATATGCCATAGTTCACCTCGCTTAGTTGATTCCCCAGGCCTTGCTCCACTCAGCGTGGGCGTCATTAAAAGCGCCTGGGTTTGCAGCACCAACTTTTACAGCCAGCGCTTTATATTCATCTTGCAGAGCCTGAAACCGATTTTTTTCTGCCTCGGTTGCGCCCTGACCGGCGTCTTTAGCAGCCTTGGCAGCAGCACGCAAACCAGCAATGTTGTAATCTGCCATGATTTTTTTCAAAGCTGAAGCAGCGGCAGCGGCATCGGGATTATTTTTCAGCGCATTTACGCCCATTTCCATAACCGTGACCATATTCTGGGCCGGTGTTCCAGTCAGTTCTTTTACTGTGGGAACAGCAGGCGCTGCGGGAACTTCTTTCTTCTTGCACTGAGCAAAGGTAAAACCGACAACCAGTGAGATGATTGCCAGTAGAATAGTTTTCTTCATAGTCTCTCCTCTTATTTTAATACTGCGGTTTTCATGCCATCACAGAATGAAAACCGGACAGATAGGTTGTCGTAACCGGCAAGAAAGTAAACTATTTTTTTAGAGGTTCCTTAAATATTTCAGTAGTGAAAAAAAACGATCTTCATACTGCTCAAATAGCCCATAACGCTGCAAGGTGTCACCTAACTCTTTTATGTAGTTAGGGTTCTCCCGGGCCTCTGCAAACAAAATTTCAATTTCTTCACGCTGGCGCTCTTCTTCTGTGCGAAAATATCCCCGCTCATCAAAATCGCGATAATTACCTGGAGCTGATTTACGAATTACTTCTGCGGTCAATTTCAATATCCCAAACATCCATAGATCATCGGGGGTGAGTAATAATGCTAATTGGGGATTTTCTGCTGGCATTTGCGAGCGTACCCTTTCTAATAAGACATCCACCTCTAATGAATATTCTTCGCGTTGCCGCAATGAATTAGTGACCTGGTAGCCCATCCCACGTAACCTTTGAAATAATTCAGGATGATCCCGCTCAAAAAGCTTTAACGCTTCGGGCGAAAAACCGCTGAAATTTTCCCGCAAGGTTTCGGGAGTAATAATAACAGGCTTCTGGCATACCAGCTTGCCATGCCTCAGTACACTACCCTGCTCGCCGGCCGACACAATAGTGTATTCAAATTCAGTATCCCAGAAAGTAAATATTTTCTGTACCGGGCGGCGTATGATTTTCGTTAATCGTAGCGCTCTGATCAGGTCTTTTTCATTCATGACAAAATCTCCTACCGGTGTTCAGACCAGCCCAGAATCAGCCAACCGCCAGTCTTCATGTTGGTTTGTGGTAGCCAAACTGCGACAGCGTTCCAAATACATCTTGGCAACTTTATCTTCAGGAAAAACCTGCAGGGCCTTCTCAAACAGCTCACTAGCCCGATCATAATCTTTTTCAAGATAATGCATAATTCCTCGCTCGAACACACCTTTTGACAGGGCCAACGCTTCCGCCTGCTCTTCAGGGCGACCGCTCAGTATCTCAAAAATCATGGCAGTCTCAGTTTTACCTTTCAAATGAACTTGACCTAACATACGATAGCTCAAATCATGGGGGGATATCAGCCTCTGGAATAGCAACTCACTGATTAAAATAGGGGTTTCCATTTGTCTTGAAAGTTCCTGAATCCTGGCGGCAAGGTTCACCGTATCCGATATGACAGTTACATCCATCCGCTCAGATTCTCCTATGGTGCCCAGCATAACCGGGCCATAGTGCAGTCCAATACCAACCGTGATTGGCTCATATCCGGCATTTTTTCTTCCTTCATTGTATTTTTGAAGTTCCTGTTGCAATTCAACCGCAGCATCAAGCGCACCATCGGGAGAAGCGGGGAACAGCGCCATAAATCCATCCCCCAGATATTTATCAATAAAGCCGCCATTGCGTCGGATTACCGGACCCACCTGCTGCAAGTAAGAGTTGAGAAAATTAAAATTTTCAGCCGGTGTCATTTTTTCACTAATTGTAGTAAAATTGCGAATATCAGCAAAAAGTACAGTTAGCTCTTTTAGAGTCTGTTCACCCGGCACTATCGATGAAATGTCATTCTTGCTTAGCAGCTTTAGCGCGTCGGCCGGTACAAATTTGCGAAAAACATTATTGAGAGACTGTAATTCGTTTGACAATTTCTTCACAGCATTAAAGGCACTAGAATATCTTAACGACATAATATAAGACTGTGAAAAAATAAACGCTAATAAACCTAATGGTAATTGAAAACTACCTTGACCAGAGCGATTGACTAAAATATCATTTAACGCAGCTGCTATCAGTAATAACAGGCCACCAATAAATATTTTAGCTCCAGAACGCTTACGGTAGATGGCTCTGATAGCAACAAAAATTAACCATACACCGGTAAATAAAATGAAAATTTGAAATACCGGTAAAAGTAAGGCAAAATGAATAGGTGGCATCGCTAAAGTATATAGTAGAAATGCACTTGAAATTGTACTAATGGTAGTTAAAAAAACACGGTTATATTCCCGGGGAAATAAATTGTACACATACCAGGAAAATAACCCCGTCGCACAATAGATAGTGGCATATTCCAGTTTTAATTGCCAAAAGAAACTAAGCCACCCGAGAGAGGGTAAAGTCTGCTCCCCCGTTAAAGAAGTACGTAAACCAACTGTAAAACAAAACAAGCCAAAAGATAGTGTGGTTTTATCCTCCCGGCGTAAAAAAAACAATGAGCTATGATAAATACCAAAAACCAATAAGGCCCCCATCAAGATCAAATCATAAAATAAAGCAATTTCACGTGCGCGTTGTACCTGGCTTATAGGCCCAATCTCTAAAGATTTCCATAAACCACCGACATAAGCTTCTTCATAATTTGAAACTTGAATGCGCAGTATTATTTCTTTTTTTGTAACAATAAAGGGTAAAATTTGGCGGCGGTATTCAGGTACTGAATTAGTCTCTGTAGTGGCCAGACTACCAACAGACGTCATTTCTCTATCATCAAGAAATAGGCGATAGGCCGTGGCCACTTGGGGAATACGCAGCGCTAAAATAAGGCCAACGTCGGCTGCTGAAAATTTCAACTTGAGCGTGTAAGTAGCATACCCCTGGTGGCTAACAAATAGGTCAGGCCGCCGGTCATACCAACTGCCGGGTACCAAAATGATTTCCTTTGCGTCTATGGCTTGCTGGTGCTCAATAAATTTATAGGGGGCAATCAACCATTCACCATCAAGCGCCACAACCTCTGTAAGTGGAGTTTGTGAAAAATCCGCGACACCATTTTTTACCACCCCACCTAAGGGTAGCGAATAGACTGGAAATAAAAGAGATAACACCACCCCCAAAATAGCCAGATAACAAATTTTCATATAAGAATTTTCTGAAGGTAATAGTAAAAAGAACATTTTATGTATTATGGTAAAACACATGGTTTTATAGTCGCTTTTACTAGCGTCATTCTAATAATTTGATTTAATGTGACAAATTGATTCTGCTGCATTTCCGATGGTTTTCCGCCAAATAATCCTTAATGCAGTGAGATCCGTGGCAACTCCGCCTTACTCCCAAGAGTGCCATAACTATGCCCGACGTAAAACCTATGTAACGTTATATTGGTTTTGAGTCACTAACAAGCTCCAGGGGGGATGGAACTTGTAAGCCAAAGCCTCAACCTCGCTCAAAGGCCTAAAAGCCCCCCCGCAGGGGGATACCGTCCCACCTGTTCTTAGAATTCCTGAACGGATGGGGAATTCCCCATCAAGAAACCATCCCTCCATGGGACATAATCTTGTCTTTTAGTAACTAACAAACCCTACGGGGGGATGGAACTTGTAAGCCAAAGCCTCAACCTCGCTCAAAGGCCTAAAAGCCCCCCCGCAGGGGGGATACCGTCCCACCTGTTCTTAGAATTCCTGAACGGATGAGGAATTCCCCACTTAAGAAAACCATCCCCCAGGGAGATGATAATGCCTTGTTTTTTGAGTCACTAATAAGCCCCTGCAGGCAGCTATTCCCCCTTGGTGGATTGCTTAGGTGCTTACGTTTTTGCCAAGATGTCGGCTTGACAAGAGCTGTCTG
>CALHRC010000059.1 GCA_938038265.1 uncultured bacterium | reverse complement strand
ACCTCACAGTGAAGGCATGAACATGTTTGGCGATATTTGAAGTTGCCGGCCACTTCTACTTTAGCTTTGTAATATGTCACGATGGTTTAAATACTTGCGGCGCTTAGTGCGTTACTTATTCATTACAGTTTTTATTTTTGTCTTTTTGTCGATCCTTACTGTTTTAGTGCTACGCCTCAGTTATCCGCCAGAAAAATGGCAGCAACTAATACGTACCGAGCTTGAAAAACGCCTAAACTCAAAAGTCAGTTTTGGGGATATCGATTATTCCTTTACAGGCGGCCTTTACGTTAAAAACTTTTACCTTCACGATGTACCTCCCGAAGACAAAAACGATTCTGTCATGTTCGCCGCCGAGAAAATCTTCATTCGCCCCCAGCTCTTACCTCTGCTGCGGCGGGAAATCCACATCAGCTCTGTTGCACTCACCAACAGTTCTCTTAACCTGAAAAAAGACAAAACCGGCGCTAACTGGCAACGATTGCCTTTCTTCAAACCACAAGCAACCCAAGAACACCAAGCTACAGAACAAGCAACAAAGGGGGGATGGAATTTCTCAATTGTGACTTTACCCAAAGTCAAAATTGACTCCTTAAAAATAACAGATTATGCCGGTAATGTCATAATAGTACGTCTTGCTAATCTATCGGGGAATAAACAATATATTGATTTTTTTCTCGATAGCGCTTTTTCTCAAGATACAGCAGAACTAAAAGCCAATTTCTCCCTTTTAGCTCCCTATGAACTTGCTACCTTAAAAAGTTTACCGCAAAGTTTGCGTGATAGAAGCATCCATTTCCGGGGATCTTTAGAATTCCACCGCTTTAGCTCACCACTTCTGCCTACAGGAATTAACTTTTTAAATGGAAAAATTAAATTTGCTAACACAGCAGAAAATACCCAATTAGAAATACAAAATTTAACTTTTAAACATAACAAATTACCCGCGATGGCTACGTTTAATGGCAAGGTAAATCTTACTGGAAAAACAATTACCGCAACAAATAGCTCCTTACAAATGGGACAAAACATTTTTCTTAAGCAACTTTCATTTCGCTATGAAGATACCATACGCTCCTTTGAGGCTGAAATAGATGCTGACTTACCCTCATTAGCTACCCTACTGCGCAAGACAGGAATTACCAGCGGCAAAGTTTTAGGAACACTCCAGATCAAAGAACAAGCAGTTCATGCGAATTTGCAATTTCAATCAGTCAGTCTTCAGTTAGGTAATGTAAAACTCATCGACAATGCTTCTTTCTCTGCGAAAATGACAGATAACCGCTTTGAAATACCCCAAACAGAATTAAACATTTTAGGACAAATTTTGTCTTTTTCCTTATCGGGAAATACAAAAAGTCAAAAATGGTATTTAAATTATGTCATCCGTGCCAATACCTTATTGCTCCCAGAAATCCTACAGCGCTTGCGCCCCACAACTAACCCTTCTACGGAACCAATGACCACTACAGATACCGACAATAGAATTTCTGCTACGAACCAAGAGCTGCCACAAGTATATGTCAATGGCGAGGTATATGTAGCCAAAGTTAAATATGATCCCATCGAATGGCAGGATTTTCATGCCACCACTGAATTTGAACCTAATTTACTGCGCTTAAAAAATCTCAAAGCTGTTTTTTATAGCGGCCAATTTACCGGTAATTACCAGTTAGCTTTAAAAGAAGCCACGCATGAGTTTTCTATTAACTTTTCTGGCCTCAAACCCAATCAACTTTTTGATTCAGCCAATATTAAGGCACGCTGGTTTACTTCCCTAAACGGTTCGCTTTCGGGCAGCATGATAGGGCGCAGTAGTACTGAATTTCGCCAAAGTCTTAAAGCCCGCCTAAGAATTGAAAGCGGCTCTGGTCGCTTAGTCAACAGTGCAATGCAACAGGGTTTCATCACCGGCGTGCTCGGTCCCTTGGAAGACAGACTAAGCGCCATTGAATACCGGCGCGCGGCGCTGGAAATTTCTGCCGCAGATGATCGCCTCTATATCAGGCAGGCAACTTTTGACTCTGAGGATCTCGCTTTAAAAATTATGGGCGCCGCCGAATGGAACTCCCAAGCCGATGTTGTCGCCGAACTACGTTTCAAAGATAGCTTTATCCGCGACGTGGCTAACCCACTGCAGTTAGGTATTGATGATGTCAAGCGCGGCGATTGGTATGTGCTGCCCTTTTCTTGCCAGGGTAAATTGACCGACCCGCGCTGCTGGCAAAAAGAATGGTAACAGGGGGATGGATTTCCCCATTGGACCGCCAGTTATTTTCCGCAATGCTGCTTCATTAAATCCGTCTTCTCCGGATGCTGCCCAGCTTCAGCCAGATCGGCGCAGGCAGCGGCAGTCCGTTTCAAGCGCAAATAAAGTCTGGCCCGCGCCACATAAGCCGCAGACAGGGATTTGTCGAGCTGAAGGCTGCGAGTAAAATCAGCCAATGCTTGGTCATTTAATTTTAACTCAAAATTTGCCAGACCACGCAGGTAATATAGCTCTGCCGAATTGTTATTTACTGAAATCGCTTGCGTAAGTTCAGCCCTTGCATTGGCATACTGGCGTTGGCGCAGAAAAACCCCAGCGCGTAATTTTCTAATTTCAACATTGTCAGGGTCACTTTCCAGTGCAGTCTGCAGATCAACTAAACCATCTTCGATATATTCTCGCTTGAGGTGCAGTCGCCCTCTAACAGCCGCCGCGCGTGCGTTACTTTCATTTACAAGAAGGGCCTTGTTTAGCACAAACATCGCTTCTCTGTCTTTTCCGATTACAGCCAACGTTTCACCTAACGCCGCTAAGACCCGGTCATCATCAGGTGCTTTTTCATTTGCCAATTCGTAATCCGCCAGCGCTTCATGAGGTGCATTCATTTTAATGTAGAGATCGCCTCGAGCCAGCAGGGCCTCAACATAGCCGGGCTGGAGCTCAAGCGCCCGATTAAACTCAGATAACGCCATTGGCGCTGCTCCGGGCTCATTCATCCGCCAAAGCCCCCGCTGCAGATGCGACTCGGCGATATCTAAACCCGAAGAGAGAATCAGGTCGAGATCAGCAAGTGATGCCTGTTTGTCTGAAGTAAGACGATAGACTCTCGCCCGGGCAGCGAGGTAGTGAGGGTTTTGGTTTTGTTTTACTGCGGACGTATAGAAACCCAAAGCCTCTGCCAAATGATCCGATAGCTCAGCCTCGAGTCCTTGCACGAAATACCCAAATCCGGGTAAAGAAAGGTTCTGGTTTTGCAGGCGGCCTAACTGGCGGCGGTACGTAGGTTCCTGCATAGCTGCTTCAAATAGCTCCCGCTCTGCCGCAACATCCTGAGCTAAGAGCAGAAGATCCATCCCCCCTAAAAATATCACAAGCACAACAAACTTAAGAAAGCCCTGAAAAAGTTGTAACACAGACTTTTTCCGAAAATCCTTAATGTTTACCACAATGAAAGATTTTGCTGCCGCCGGCCCGCGCGACAAGAATTTTTCTTGCGAAACGTAAGTAGGTTGCCACGCAACCCCAGGAGAAATTGCGCTTGGTACAGTACCTGGATGTAGCTTCAACCTTCTGAAAAGTTGTGTAATTATAAGTTATTTGTTTGCACTGTTGCCGGAATAATTTTTCAGTGCATAATTTAGATCTCTTAGCGATGCCTTCTTGGAATAAAAACCAATCAGTGCTTCAAACATTTCACCATTGCTGTCAGTTAGCACCAGAGTAGGTAACCCGCGAATGCCATATTTTTCAGCTAACTTTTCAAGATCAGAGCTCGGCTCAGTAAAATCAAGGCGCACCAGAGTAACCCGGTACAGCTGCACCAGCTCCTTAAACTCTTTTGCCTGAAATAGTCGGGCATCCATCTCGTGACAAGCAGTACACCATTCGGCCCAGAAATCTATCAGTATAGGCCCCTGTTTTTCCCGGGCAGCTTTTTTTCCGGCGACCATATCCGAGTACCACAGGTCAGCCTGGACGGCTGTTCTTTTGGGAGAGGTGCCGGCAGCAATGAGGACGGAGATCGGCGTGGTCGCCAAAAAAAGACCGAAGGCGGCAATGGCAAGCCAAATTGCCGATTGAAATTTCATCCACCTACTTTTAACTGTCATATCTTTTAGGGGTTCCGCCAGCAGAAAAAACAAAATAGCAATGACTAAACCCATAAAAGCCACCACCAGGTTGGATTTATTTTCCGGGAATGGAGCAAACAGATCTTCAAGATAATGATAGCCTGCAGTAATTAAAACAACCGCACCAAAATATTTTACTGCCACCAGCCAATTCCCTGGTTTCGGCAACCTCATGGCAAACCCACCAATTAGCAGAAACGGCAGGCCCATACCAAAGGAAAAGGCCAGAGCTTGCAGCACCCCGGGAAGCACACTGCCCTCTTGCGCGGCTGCCCCGGCAATCTGTGCCAGAGTACCGCCAAAAAAAGGCGCTGTGCAAGGAGCTGCAATAAATCCCGAAAAAATTCCCAGTAACAGAGGGTAGAGAATTGAAGATGTTTTCTTTACTTGCAATTTTTCAGCAAAATTTGGCAAAGGCAGCGGCAGCAGACCAGCAAAGGCCAGACCAAGGTAGAAAAATACAATGGCAAATACCAATATGGCCTGCGGACTTGCCATCCATGCGCCAAAAATGCTGCCCATCAATGCAGCCACAACCCCCAAAGCAACATAGGTGAATGCCATCCCCATGACATAAATAAATGATACAAGAAAACCCTGCGCTAGATTACGGGAGACACCCGCCCCGAACAATGCCGTGGTAATCGGAATCAGCGGATACACACAGGCTGACAGAGAGGAAATCAAACCGTGGAGAAAAGCCACCGCCAGCATGGGTTAGCCCATATACCCGCCCCCGTATGTCAACCAAAAGAAAGCTCAACGAATATGGAAGCTCTTGACCCCTTGTGTCACAGATTTGTCTCAGACTATGGCCATCTTCAAACGAAATCGCCTCTCACGTCTCTTCAAAGGTCGCCCGAAAATCGGCTTAACTATCTCAGGGGGTGGCTGCCGCGCTTTTTACGGTCTGGGATTCGGTTCGATACTTACCCGCGAAGGTATCATCTTAGATGCCATATCCGCGACCTCTGCTGGTACCGCCATGGCCCTGTCGCTGGCTGTTGGTAATGCTGAAGAAGTCACTGCTTACTTCTGTGAATTAACAGCGAAAAATAAAAGCAACTTTCACCTCGATAAACTGATACGCGGCAAACGCCCTTTCCCGCATGAGACCATGTACCGCCAAACCATCCAGGAAAATATCGATCTCGAAAAATTGGCCCGCCAGAAAACAATCCTGCGCTTTAATTCACTGCGCTTCCCCAAAAACCTCTACCCTGACCACGAACCGGCCAAGCGAAACCGCGTTATTTTTCGTATGATCGCTGCATACCGCAAAGAAGAAGCGCTCTACAAAAAAGGAATTATCCGCCCCATACTTACCTCACTGGCCGTTGCCGAAGGCCTGCAAGAAGTTGTCTTTACCAATAGCGACTTTCACGACGCCGGCCGGGTTGAAGATATTATTCTGGCAACTTCATCCGCCCCACCGTTTGTTTCGCTGCAGCAGCTGGATGGGGAATTCTACCTCGATGGCGGCGTCTATGATAACGTGCCAATCAGACTCTTGCCCGAAGTCGATCTGGTCATCGCAGTGCATTACCGACCGGAATCCCGCAAGGTTGTCGAGATGTTAGAACGCGACAAAGGCCGCCGTGTCTTCTGGGTTGCTCCCAGCCGGGAAATCCCTATTTCCATGTGGGACTACACTAACCCTCAGGGGGTTAAGGCAACGTTTGAACTAGGCAAGCGCGATGGCGAAAACCTGCTGCGCCTACTCGATGCGTTGCTGTAAGCTACCGCGTGCTGACATTGCGATAGGTCTTTGCCCAGCATTCTTTGGTTGACGGCCCATATCGCCAATAAATGCCCAAAACCCATGCCCAACCGCGCCGACCTGATCGCCCTAGTAAAACTGGCTTTTGACCTGCTCAGGGAACTGCTGCTCGGCAGTTTGCGGGTTTTCATGTTCGGCACCACCGCGCTGTGGCGCCTGCCAAGCCGTCTGAATATAGCAGAACGGGTATTCCTACTGCTGCTGGCGGTTTCAGGAATGCTCTTAGCTGGCGGCTGGCTGGGCTACACGATCCGTTATCAAGCAGAAACTCCGCTGTATCATACGATCATGACGGATGATTTTCTGTGGTATTTTATTTTCCATAGTTTGGCATTTCTGCCGGTAATCCTTGAACTGCTATATCCGGTTTGCTCGTCCAGCGAATTTAGACTGGCCTTTGGTCTGCGTGTTATTGGCCTGGGGGGGATATCCATCCTCTATTAGCTGACCATTGCCGATCCGCAGAGAATTTCACCGACAACAGAAGGGACATTTACCTGGAATTTTTACGCCTTTGGCGTGGTAAACCTTGCCACCTGGGCAAGCGGACTGCGGGGCATGGTGCTCTATGCCCAGAAGTCCCACAGTGATTGAGCCGCCAAGGCGTCCATAATAGAGGCCGCTGGATCAACCGACTGTGTCTGTCTGCCTGACAAACCGGTTTTGGCAACCGGCCTTGCGCCAAACTCGCGCAAGAGCATCTCTTCAAAACTTGGCTGCCCCTCTGCCCGAGACTTGGTTCCTGCGGAAACCACAGTTACCTGACCGCGACAAGCGTGCGCACCGGCATAATTGCCGTTTGAAGAGAAAGAAAGGGAACCACCCGGAAAAAGTTGTGTTGTTTTCATAGTCACTGCTTTTACATATCCTTATGCTTCGCCCGAAGGTGAAACCGATGGTTCTTGTCAAACAGACAGCGCTTGCCCGATGGCAGAGCTTACTTAACACATTATAAGAAAACTTACACGTTATGTCAACTTTTTTTTAGATACATGAATGGGTAGCCACCCAAGCATTCCCTACGGTAAAACCTACTTTATCGCCTGTCGCCCGGAATATTTTTTCCCTTAACGTGCGTGCCCGCTGGCAGAAAATCATCGCAACCGCTTGGCCATTCCTGTCATTTTTTTCGGGTGTCATTGCAGCCTTTACCATGGGCCGCGGCCATCGTTATTCTGAGAGATTGCTCACAGCGGCCATTTTGTTACTGCTGGTTCTTTTGATCTTGCGCCTACTGCTGTTGCACGACTCTCCCGATTCCGAACGCCGGTCAGTGCAGATCACCTTACTATTACGCAACAGCCTGCAGCAGTATATTCTTCTTTTTACTCTGCCCTACCTGTGGTTACACCGCCTATGGCCTCTTGCGGTGCTGACGATTTTACTGCTGGCTATTTTTTACCTCCGACCACTGCACCGGCGGCTCAGCCGCAGCGTCTGGTTCCGTCTGACCTCCCGCACCCTGACTGCTGCCCTGGTGATCTCATTTCTATCGCCTTACTTAGCCTCCAGTTGGCTTGACTGGTATTACCCGGCCAGCGCCTTGCTCCTGCTTCCTTGGGCCTTTACTCGCTTAACCCAGCCTGGCGCGCGATGTACGACATTGGGTCTCATAGGCCTGATTATTCTGCAGGCCGCCGGCCTGCCACGCTTGAGCTTACCTCTTTTGTCGGTCTGGAGCACCCCTGCTTTTTTCACGTCACGCAGTTCCGACACAGAGCGCCCGGATTCGCCGCCCGAGCTCTGGCGCGCCGACGGCGAAAGCAGTTTGTGCTGCAATGTACCAATCGCAGCTCCCCAACGCCTACGGCAGAGTATTCGACATATCTGGTATGTCAACGGCCAAAGGGTGGATGTCATTTCTCTCAACCGCTTTGAACCGGAACCGGATAAACCCTGGCGCACCTGGAGCTGCAAAAAACAACTCCCGGCGCAGGGCAAGATCAGTTGCGTGGCCAGTGTCGGGGCCGTCATATTATCGCAAAGTAGCTTTACTCCCAGGAATAAGAATTGACCCACCATGAACAGGTCGGGTAAAATCCAATGGAATGACAATTGCGGAGATTCTGAAAAAGCGTTTTTTAAGTATTATCCCCAACACTACCACCAAAGACAATAACATTAGGAATATCCTTCGTCATCAAACATTCAGACAACTGGCTTATCTGCTGCTGTTGTTCTCTGTAAGCCCTCTCTTTAGCGAAGCTGGCTTTCATTTTCATGCCGAGATCATGCCCCGTTCTGACGGTTCGGTCGAAATACGGGAAAAATATCGTTTCAACGAAGACAGTCAACTTTCACGCATGTCTTTGACTATCTTCACCGGCTATGAACCGGGACGCTTTCCACTGCGCCGCAGGGTGACAGATATCCAACTAAAACAGAATGGCATCAAGCTGACGCCCGAGAGAATTATTCATCTGCATGAAGAACGCACGACTGTGCTGATAAAAAAAGTGCGCATGGCCGAGCTTGAAATGAAATACCTGCTGTCTGGCTCTGGCGTTCCGACGCCATCCGGCGGACGCTATTTAATTGACTTCTTCCCTTACTTACCGGAAGATCTGTTATCGGCATCCTTTGAGGTTCATGGAAAAGTAACTTCATGGCGCACTGAAGCCAATGGCGAAATCACTGAAAAATTTACGCAGCGCGGTAACCGCGCCCGAATGACACCGGATATTGAAAGTGGGCTGGTTTCTTTTCAACTAGATTTTACAATCCCCGACCAGGTACAACCACCGTCTTACCTGAGCTCGTTTCGTGCAAGCTTGCCAGGGCCGGTGCTTCCGATACTTGCCTGCATACTCTTGCTTTCCCTTATACTGCGACTGCTGCCACCTGCCTTCTCGGTACTGGCCTTGCCGGTTTATCTTCTTTACCTTGTCTCTGTTTTCATGATACACCAGACGGCAGGAGCTATTTATTTCTGGCGCCTGTTCCGTTATACAGACAGCCAGGATGCCAAAGAATATGCCGCTCTGGAACTTGTCGCCGGCCTAATGTTTGTCGCTGTTAGCCTGTTCCTACTTCGCCAGTTATACAGCAATCGCCACACCGTGCATCGCTCGGACTGGTACCGGGGTTTTTTGGTGCCGATGATCGCGCTCATGCTCTTACCTGTTGTCTCTTATTCATTGAGCTTCTTGTTACTGGTTTTAGGAGCAGTCACGCTGCTCTTCTTCTGGTACCGCGGGAGTTTAGCTCTTTATTTCGGGGTAGGCGCCGGACATATTGTAGAAGAAGTAGAAATTGCCGGAACCATTCCCATTAACGTTCTTGCCCAACGTCACCGGTTACCGGCAAAGCGATTAGAGAAGATTATAGAACAGCTCTCGGGCACACCAGTTGCCATCGATCATGAAAAGCAACAGTTCCTCGCACCCGCCTTACTTGCCGACAACGGCAATCAACTATTTTGCAGCCGCTGTGGGGGATTGACCTCTGTGCACTCAGCCGACCTGTCTGTTTGTAAATGGTGCGGAGCCGATTACGCTCGTAGCCGCACTGAACTGCCGCGCAAACCAGTACCTGTCGTAGTCGAGACAACTGCGGAACTAGTGCGACTGGCAGGTAACTCGCTTGCAATTGCCCTGCTATTGTTTGCCGCTTTGGGGCTTTTTCTCGATTTTATGAGCAAATTTCCTGAAACAGAATCGTGGCTAACCGCCGGATTTCTCATTATTTTAGCACTGCTTATCTATCTTCAGACAGAAAAATGGCACCAGCAACTGTCAGAAGGCAGACTGCCACCGGGAGTCGTCATCTTACTCACCCTGGGCATACCGCTGGTTTTACCTCTCTACCTTCTAATAAAACTATTCTCACCGCGCGCCAAGATTTTTTTCAAAGAGGATCTCGTCAACCTCATCATAGCCGAATTGAACCAGAAAGCTTCCATCCCACTGTCGGAACTATCGGCTCTGTTGCATTGCGACATTTCTGAAGCCCTCGATTTAGCAGTGTACCTCTGCGGGAACCACCTAATCGACGCGGTTTTTGAGCGCCGCACCCTGCGACTCACAGCCCGAACCCTGTACCGCCAAAAAGCGGCGCAAAATGACTGCCGCGCCTGTGGGGGTATCAGAACCATACAAGACGGTAGGTTAAAATGTCTTTACTGCGGCAGCGAAGAGTAAAGCCTGCCCAACCTACTGTGCATGGCAGGCGAAACTCGTTGACAATAAGCTCTTATTTCTCAAAGTAGCACCATGTCAGAAACAGCAAAACTCATTTTTCGGGGCAAAGAGTATGAATTTCCGGTAATTACTGGAACGGAAGGCGAAGTAGCCATTGATATTGCCAAATTGCGCGCCCAAACCGGGGCTATAACACTAGATGACGCCTATGTCAACACGGGATCGACGCAGAGTAACATAACCTTTCTTGACGGCGAAAACGGCATCCTGCTTTACCGCGGTTATCCCATTGAGCAACTGGCAGAACACTCTACCTTTCTCGAAGTTGCCTTTCTGTTAATTTACGGTTATTTACCAAAGCAAGAAGAATTTGAACAATTTCGGCATCATATTACCTACCATACCATGATCCATGAGGATCTCAAACGACTATATGACGGCTTTCCCAAAGACTCACATCCCATGGCGACCCTTTCCTCGATGATCTGCACCTTGTCGGGTTATTATGTTGACTCCTCCGATCCCTTAAATGCCCGCCACCGGGAAATTTCAATCCACCGTCTGCTAGCCAAAACCCCCACGATTGCAGCTTATTCTTACAAAAAATCCATCGGACAACCTTTTATTTACCCACAAAACAAATTAAACTATGTGCAGAATTTTATGAATATGATGTTCTCGGTGCCTGCCGAGGAATACATATTAGATCCCATAGTAGAAAAAGCGCTTGATTTACTTTTGATCTTGCATGCTGATCATGAACAGAATTGTTCTACTTCCACGGTACGTTTAGTGGGCTCAAGCCGTGCTAATTTATTTGCTGCGATATCCTCCGGCGTCAATGCACTTTGGGGGCCGCTACACGGCGGCGCCAACCAAGCGGTCATTGAAATGCTGCAGCATATCCATAACGAAGGCGGCAATGCGGCGAAATTTATAGCTATGGCGAAAGACAAAAACTCCACTTTTCGTCTAATGGGCTTTGGTCACCGCGTTTACAAAAATTTCGATCCACGTGCCCGTATTATCAAAAAAGCAGCCGACGATGTACTGAAAAAAATGGGCATTAAAGATCCGCTGCTAGAAATTGCCATGAAGCTTGAAGAAGCGGCATTGTCAGATTCCTACTTTATAGAAAGGAAACTATACCCTAATGTTGATTTTTACTCCGGTATTATTTACCGGGCTATCGGTATTCCAACCAATATGTTTACCGTTATGTTTGCCTTAGGCCGCATGCCAGGTTGGATCGCCCAGTGGAAAGAAATGATCGAGAATCCAAGCATGAAAATCGGCCGCCCACGGCAGATTTACATGGGAGCCCCCCGGCGGGATTACATTCCCGTTGAAAAGCGTTGATCAACTAAACCGTTTGATGTTCTCCTGGATACGCAGGAGAACATCATTGCGGGCAAATTCCATGGTAACTCGGATGGCGTTACGTACCGCCCAAGCATTGGAACTGCCATGACCAATAACCGTAATGCCCGCCACTCCCAGAAGAGGAGCGCCGCCGTAGCTGGCATAATCCATCCGTCCCTTGACAGCCATAAAGGCAGGCTTGAGCATTAACGCTCCAGCTTGGGATAGAGGCGAGGCTTTGATATTGGTGCGCAGAATACTGAAAATAGTTTTCGCCAGACCTTCAATGGATTTCAGCACAACGTTACCGACAAAGCCGTCGCAGACAATGACGTCCACCGGCTTGCCGGTGCCATAGAGATCGCGGCCTTCAACATTACCGACAAAGTCATAGGGCAGTTTCTTAAGCCGGGCAAATGCTTGTAATGTCTGTTCATTACCTTTGATATCTTCTTCGCCGTTAGACAAAAGACCTATTTTAGGATTTATCACGCCGAGGATTTCGCGCGCATACACCTCCCCCATGATGGCAAACTGCACGAGATACTCCGGCTTACAGTCAACATTAGCCCCGGCATCTAATAAAACATTAGCCCTGCCATCTTCCCGTGGTATGGGAGTAGCAATAGCTGGGCGTTTCACTCCCGGCAGGCGACCTAAGATACTTAAAGCTGCTGCCATAGTAGCACCAGTATTGCCCGGTGAAAAGAAACCAATGGCTTCGCTATCGCGCACCAGACGCGCCGCGAGATTAACGGAACAGTTTTTCTTGGCTTTCACTGCCATAGCAGGTGCCTCATCCATCCCCACCACTTCGGTTGCATGCTGGATTCTGACACTGTCGCGAATATCGCCATAATTGCGCAGCAACTTAGACAGTTCTGCCTCATTACCCACTAAAATAACTTTAGCGCCTAATTCTCGAACCGCCAGAGCGGTACCCGCGACCATCGGCTCATAGCCTTGCTCAGCACTCATTGCGTCCACTGCAACCCACATGAGCGATTCTTTTTCGTCGATTCATGAACGCAAGTTTTTATCGGTAGATCCGAGCTTCAAACTTTTCCCATTCAGGCAGGTTGCTGTCATACACGCCCAAGTGCGCAAATGCGCCCGACTGCCATTAGCCATAGAGAAGTAATCTTTCCGGCGGCTCGTGACAGTGATGTCTTTTGTCATATATGCCATCCCCCTTGGGTATTTTTATTTCACACAGCAGTTCGCGCACAAAATGTTGTCTTATGCAGGCAATGGCAACAAGTAGTTAAGCGCCTTAGGTTCGCAGCGCAACCTCTGAAAGAGACTATAGCAAGCGACTGTTAGGCCTGCAAACCAGACAAGAGACGCGCTGCGCAAAATATCTCTTTTGGTAACTTCAGACATTCCAATCGCGCGGCTGGCGGAATTCCCGGTTTACGGTTCGGTGGGATATTTTTGCGATAATAGGCATATTCCGTTTGAACTGCGACGTTTCAATACGACGGAAAATGCGTTGCGCAGCTTCAATGTCGCCATCGCATGCAGCAAGACGACGCAGAACCCAATCTTGCGAACGGCACAAATCGATATGTTGGTACAAAATTCTGTCCGCCATGTCATAGGTGAGATTTAATTCAGCTTCGTCACTTTGTCCTTCCCATAAATCAGCTGACGGCGCTTTATCAATTACCGGCGCGGGTACTCCTAGAAAAGCTGACAGCGCACGCACCTGGCATTTATAGAGGTCACCTAATGGATTCACCGCTGATGCCATATCCCCCCATAACGTAGAATAACCCAGCAAAATTTCCGTTTTATTGCTGGTACCAATGACAAGCGCGTTTTCTTTTGCCGAGTAATCATAAAGAACAATCATGCGCATGCGGGCCATGATATTACCACGCCGCATTTCGTTCATCTTTTCTTGCGAGATAAAATAAGGCTCGACCATCGGGGTAATTTCTTGCGTTACATAGCGTACACCAAAAGTATCGCACACCAAGCGACCATGCTCTAATGAAGCTGGCGAGCTGCTGCGGTATGGCATCAACACTGCCGTTACATTATCCGCTCCTAATGCTTTGGCCACGAGAGCCAGCGACAGGGCCGAATCGATACCACCGCTGACGCCAAGTACCGCGCGCCGCAGACCAATACGGGTAATTTCACTGCGGATTATTTTTAGCAAAGCATATTCTGCCAGCGCTGGTTCAAACGGCGGTAATGGAAACAGACTGTTAAATTTCTCTGAATTCATAGCCTGCTTTCCCGTTCTCGGCGCGCGTCACGTAAGATCTGCTCATTGAGAGAAAAAATATCGTTCTGCCATGGACCACCAGCGGCGGCCGCAGATTCACGATCCGCCAGATCAATTTCAAAAACGGAAAAGCGATGCCCCGCAGCCAGACCTGTTTGTGTCGGTAATAGCTCTGCACTCAAAGGCGAAATCACAAAAGCATCGGGGTCAAATATAACACCGTCTTCAACTCCGTCGCGGTTAACGTAAACATGGAACTGGTTATAGCTTTCCGCATATACTTTGAGGCGACGGCGCCACATAGCAGGATTGCTAAACTCGCCTTGCTCCATACCCCGGGCGGGAGATGCTGAAGGCGTCAGCACCAGAGCCACGCCAGCCACAGAATGAGCGGCCGCAAGAACAGGATGCCAGGCATCTTCGCAAATCAGAACTCCGGCTCGCTCACTTGCTACCATAACGGAACTTAATTTCTGTCCTGAAGCAAAATAACGACTTTCATCAAACATGCCATAAGTGGGGGGATAGATCTTCCGGTGAACAAATCCCAACCCGCGCTCAGTGACCATGATGTAGGAGTTATAGAACGTGCCGTTTTCAGAAAGCACACAACCGATAAAAACCGCTGAAGAACCAACAACAGAGGTCAGCTCGCTGAATAACCTGTCATTTGGTTTCAAAGCGACCGCTGCCGTGAGGTTTTCAAGCAGATAACCCGTAAGAGATAACTCAGGGAACAGTATGAGGTCGGCACAAAATTTTTTCAGTTCTTTTAGAACTTCCAGATGAGACTCAAGGTTAGTCTTGACATCCCCCAGTCGTGGATTAAACATAACAGTGGCAATTTTCATTGCGTAGCCTCCTGTTGGTCTCTTGTAGTTAGACACAGCATATCAAAATAATTGGTCGGCGCGTCGGGCACTTCATGACAAGCGCGGCAGCGGGCTTCATAGATAATTGGCGGATGAGTTGCAAACAATTTGGCCTGTGAATTTTCTAAGTTGGTACCAATCGCCACTATATCGTCATGCCAGGATGCCGGCACATAGACCGGTTGCCCCCCCGGATACTGGCCACTTAAAACCAGCTTTTGGCTATGCTCTGCTTCAGCGCCACAGCGCATGCAGATGGCCGTGAGCTTGAGAGATTCATGGGCAATTGCCAGATAGTCGCCAATGTTGCGGCCCGCTTCCCGGCCTTGAGCCCCGGCAATGGGAAACGGCATCCGGCGGAAATCCTGGTCAAGCAGCGACAGTATCACATGAATGCCAAGCTGGGAGAGCTTCAAGACTAGATCAAATAAGGTAGCATCAAAAAACTGGGCTTCTTCAATGGCAAGCAGATCGACATCTTCAGATAATGCCTGCCATATCTGCAACGGTGTATCTACAGGGATAGCCGCTTCACCGACCGAAGCAGATTTTTGTTCTTTGGCCAGATGATGCGGCAGCACGATGTTCTCGTCATAGCGGTCATCCCGGCGTGGCTTGAACATCTGGCATTTACGGCCAGCAATACGGGCCCGACGGAAACGGCGCAATAGCTCTTCCGTTTTACCTGAAAACATGGGACCATGGATAGCGGTTATTTTTCCCGGACTGGTTTTCATGTCGGCATACCTTGCTGGCAGCGGCGACGCGGTGTAAAAAACTTTATTCGGCCAACTGCCCACGCCCCAGAAACTCATAGAGCAGCATAGCAGCCGCCACGGAAAGATTATAGCTTTCAATTTTCGCGGTTATCGGCAGACTCACCAGCAGATCGCAACGCTCCCTAACTAATTTACCCAAACCCTGTTCACCGCCGATAACCAATAAGATCGGACGGTCATCTTCTCGTAAGGCCGCGGCCAGCGAGCGGGACAATAACTCAGCTTTTCCTGTGGCTGCAATGATCATGAGGCGCTCATTTTTTTCTTTAAGACGCTGCAGAAACGAAGGCAAACCAGAGACATACAGTACCGGTAAATGCACCAGCGCGCCAGCAGAGGTTTTCAACGCGGTAGCGCCTAATGGAGCATTGCCATGTTTGGCAAGTATAAGCCCCCGACACCCTAAACCAGCGGCAGTGCGCACCACTGCACCCAAATTGCGGGGATCTTCAACTCCATCGAGAGCCAGAAACAGCGAGAAGTTTTTAGCATAAAAAATATCTTCTTCACTTAAACTAGAGAGAGTAATTCCTTGCGCACGCCGCAACACAATACCCTGGTGTTTATCGTGCCCAATAAGTTGCGTCAGCGAACCATAATGTTGCTGCCGTACTTCACAGCCGGCCTTGCGCGCCTTACCAAGCAAAGCCCGCAAGCGCGGATCTTGGCGACGCGCCACATAGAGAATATCACCCTCAAAAAAACCACCGAGACGCACTGCTTCATCCACAGGTTTGAAACCGTAAAGTAAGTCGCTTTGTGGAGCGCCGTCTTCAGATTTTTTCAAGTCGAGTACCTTCTTTGGTATCTACAATTTTGTAACCGGCCGCGGTAATCTTGTCCCGCAGGCGATCGGCTTCCACCCAGTTTTTTGCCGCTCGGGCGGCGTTACGCGCCGCTAACAAATCGCTTAGGTGCGGGGGAACTTCAGCTATGGCAGCGAAATCCCCACTGTAGCGCAAAATACCCAGCACCCTGTCAAAATAATCAAAAAGAGAGAGCACTTCTTTTTTATCGCTGTCAGTTAATTTGTCCTGTTGCCGATCAAGCGCTGAATTTATTTCCTTCACCGCGTCAAATACGACAGCTAAGGCGCGTGGCATATTGAGATCATCCTGCAACTGGGTTAAGAAATCTTCACGCCATCGACGCAGCGGCAGTTGGATGTCACTTCCCCCGATAGCGCAGCTTTTCACCCGCAGCCAGGCG
The DNA here is from genome assembly GCA_938038265.1 of uncultured bacterium. Classification (GTDB taxonomy): domain Bacteria; phylum Spirochaetota; class Leptospiria; order Turneriellales; family Turneriellaceae; genus CALHRC01. The sequence goes on along the minus strand of CALHRC010000059.1, from coordinate 3,259 downwards.
GTAATAATTCGCTTAAGAGAATGTAGCGCCTGTTCAAGACCTTCAAAAGTAAAATTTAGTTTCTGGCGGTAATGTGAAGCGAGCAAAAAATAACGGATCGCCGCCGGATGATGCCCCTGCTTCAATAAATCACGTAAGGTAAAAAAATTCCCTTCAGACTTTGACATCTTACGACCATCTACCAATAGGTGCTCACAGTGCATCCAGATAGCGACAAATTTTTCTTCATAAGCACACTCACTCTGTGCAATTTCATTTTCGTGATGGGGGAAAATTAAATCCACCCCGCCCGTATGAATATCAATGGGACCATTGAAAATCTTACGGATCATCGCCGAACATTCAATATGCCAACCGGGGCGACCGTGACCATAAGAAGTGTCCCAGGCCATTTTTGATTGCGGAGGTTCGGCTTTCCATAGCACAAAATCGCGGATATCTTCTTTATCGTATTCATCGGTGCGGTAACGAGTTCCACTTTTGACATTAGAAAGATCGATATGGGATAACTTCCCGTAAGATTTATCTTTTGCGATAGAAAAATAAATGGAACCATCCTGCTCATAGGCATAACCTTTTTCTGTTAGCCTGTCGATAATCTCAAGCATGGCCGGTATATGCTCCGTCGCCCGGGGATAGTGTTCAAAAGTTTCAATATTCAGCGCCTGAAGATCTTCAAAAAAAGCGTTTGTAAAAATATCCGTGTGGGCGCGTAATTCCTTCAGACCGGCGTCAGCTTGTCTGGCCAGTGCACCGCGGATGGTTTTGTCATCCACATCGGTGAGGTTTAACGCCTGTTCTACCTGATAACCAGCTAGTTTGAGGCAGCGGCGCAGCAGGTCAGTAAAAACATAACTGCGGAAATTACCAATGTGGGCGTAATCATAGACAGTTGGCCCACAGGAATAGATGCGCACCAAACCTTCTTGCAGGGGCTTAAATTCTTCATATTGTCGGGTCTGGGTGTTATAGAAGTGAAACGGCATTGGGGGCTTTCCTTTTTAATGAGGGAAAATTTTCGGGCTGATTGGATTCGAACCAACGACCACACGCCCCCCAGACGTGTGCGCTACCACTGCGCCACAGCCCGCAATATACTTTTAGCACAGTTGCCGAGCAAGACACTGCGTCAAGCCCGAATATACCCCTTGGTGCGCCTCATGAATGAAAGCTCTCTAAAGCTGCGAGGTCTTTCATGATATTTTTCTGCATTGCCTCATTGGTGCCCCCGCCAATCGACAGCAGGATGGCATCGCGGTTCAGACGCTCGAGCGGATAATCCCGGGTATAGCCATTACCGCCGAAAACCTGTATGGCGCAACGGGTGACATACTCAGCCATTTGGGTTGCCGATAATTTCGCCGCCGCCGCCGAAAGACTCTCGCGCGAATCAGGATTGACCCGCAGGGCCGTCTCATACACCAGAGCCCGGCTGGCCCGGTAGCGGGCATAGCTCTCGGCAATTAACTGCTGTATCTGGCCAAACTCAGCCAATTTCTTGCCAAAGGCTTCGCGCTCATGGGCTGCATAACGAATCATCTCGGATAGTGCCCGGCGGGCAATCCCAATTGCCATGGCTGCTAAAGTCAGGCGCTCAATTTCCAGGTTGCGCATCATGTGCAGCAGCGCTCCACCCTCTTCACCGACTAAATTTTCTGCCGGAACTTCACAGTCTTCCAAAACCAGCTGGCCAGTGGGGGATTGCTTCATCCCCATCTTCTCTTCTTTTTTGCCAACACTAAAGCCCTTAAAACTTCTTTCGACAATGAAACTACTAATGGCCCGGCGATCTTTCTCATTGGTGCGGGCATAGACAAGAAAAGCATCGCCACACTCAGCGTTAGTGATCCATTGCTTGACGCCATTGAGAATATACCGGTCACCTTTTTTTTCCGCCCTGGTTTTCATACCGAGTACGTCCGTACCCGCTGCCGGTTCCGACATACCCATGCCACAGATTGCCTTCCCGTCTAATGCCGGGGGGATGTACTTATTCCGCAGGGCATTGCCTGAAGAGTGAAAGACATTATTTACAAACAATACTTCATGAGCCAAATAACTTAGGGTAAAAGCGGGATCAAAACGCGATAACTCTTCATGCACAATGACAGCAGCAACCGCATCGAGACCATGACCGCCGAAATCGGCAGGCACCGTAATGCCAAACAGACTGTATTTGCTGCCAAATTCGCGCATCAGCTTCTCGTTGAATTTTTCCTTTTGGTCGTGCTCTTTGGCCTGGGGTTCAAGCAAGTTGGCACCAATGTCAGCAGCAAGCTCTCGCAGTGACTTATGGTCATCCGTGGGGTTGAAGAGATCCAGCATAGTGCAATAGTGACACTTCTGTCAACAATGTCAAATCATAAAGAAAGGTAGCAGGCTACATTTTAGTTGACGCTTGTTCATGCCAGACTATGTAGTACCCAATATGCACAAATCCATCCTGATGGTTGCCACAGCTCTCGCCTTAGTGGCTGTTGGCTGCTCTTCGTACGGCGATATCCGCAAAAAAATGGATCGCGATCCCTTGGTTGGCGTAATCTATGCCCTCAAGCCCCAGGGCGAGCGTAATTCCATGCAGATCACCTATGATAAAGAAGGAGTTATCGCGCAAAATTTTCCCGAAGTTTTTACGGCAACCGCTACTAACGTCCGCGACGGAATTGCCGAGGCCTGGCCGCTACCCCGTACCTATGTAGTTCAAAACCGCGCTGAATTTAAGGCTGACCTCATCGCCGGGGTCTGGCTCAAAGGCTGGTATGTTAACACCAGCGGGACCAACTTCAAATTTGTGATCGAAGCCTATGTCGTCTTTATGGAGGAACGCCTGCGTGAATATATTGGCAAACCCGAAGGTTATTTAGTTGCAACCTCAGAGACAAAAGAGTTTGATGTCAGCGAAGTACGTTCCTTTCTTGATCGCGGGATGAAACGTCAGGCTTTTGAACAGTTGCTGCGTTTTATCCCTCCTGAAAAAGTTATGCCGGAATTCGGCGACGCCGTAAAACAAGGCACCATGAAACTAATCCAGGATATTAAAGGATAATTGTTCATGCCGGTTATCACCGTCAGAGAGGCTTTAAACCAGGCTTTAGATGAAGAGTTAGCCCGCGACCGGCGTGTTTTCATTATGGGTGAAGAGGTCGGCCATTACAATGGCCCGTACAAAGTCACCCAAGGCCTGCTGGAAAAATACGGCGAGGACCGCGTTATCGATACGCCAATTGCCGAAGAAGGCTTTGCCGCCATCGGTATCGGC
>CALHRC010000058.1 GCA_938038265.1 uncultured bacterium | reverse complement strand
CCTAAACCTTACCGACTCTATTGCAAAATAGAGCCATATATTCAATTTATCGCACCAGATCACCAGTGCCACTCTATACACCGACATAGCAGCGCGGGCCCCATAGCCACGCGTTTTTACTTCACAGGATTGACTTAAGAGGTTCGTCATATTTTGTGTTTGTCGAAATGAACATGACTGACCTCCTTACTTAATACTGAATAGAAAATGACCGTAGCCGTATAAAAGGCGCTCACCCCAAAAGAAAAATCTTAAGTAGGTCGTCAAACTTTTTTATCTTGATCTCTTATTCCAGATATATAGGGTGCATCATGGCCGCTACCGTGAAGACCCGCAAACTGCTGCAATTTTATGAGCAGATGGTATTGATCCGCAGATTTGAAGAAGCCGCCGCTAAGGCATATGCTGCCGGCAAAATTAAAGGATTTTGTCACCTTTACATAGGACAGGAAGCCGTAGCAGCAGGGGCCATTGGCGCTTTAGAAAAACAAGACTATGTAGTCAGTACCTACCGGGACCATGGCCATGCCTTAGCGCGCGGTATGAGCGCCCGTGAGTGTATGGCTGAACTTTTCGGTAAAGAAACCGGCTGCAGTAAGGGCTTAGGTGGCTCGATGCACTTTTTCAGCAAAGAACACAATTTTATGGGCGGGCATGGCATTGTGGGGGGACATATAGCCCTTGCCGCCGGCATTGCCTTCGGCTCCCGGTATAAACGAGAGCGCGCCGTAACCCTCTGTTTTATGGGGGATGGTGCTGTCAACATCGGGGGCTTTCACGAAGGCCTAACCTATGCTGCTTTATGGAACTTACCTGTCGTATTCATTGTAGAAAATAATTTGTATTCTATGGGAACACCTCTTTATCGCCATTTACCAGTGGAGGATATTTCGATTAAGGCAGCCGGCTATGGTATGAAAGGCATTCGCATAGAAACCACCGATATTTGGGAATTTCACGAAACCTTACGCGAGGCAGTAAACCGCGCCCGCAGCCAAAACGAACCTACTTTTATAGAAGCAGTGACTTACCGCTACCGGGGTCACTCCATGTCTGACCCTGCCAAATATAGACCACAAAATGAACTTGAGCGCAAGAAGGAACAAGACCCCATCGATACTTGTGCGAAAACATTGTTAGAATTAGGCATCAACCAAAGTCAATTAGATGACATCCAACAAAAGGTAAAAGCCACTATAGACGACGCCGTTAAGTTTGCGGAAGAATCGCCCTTTCCGCCTCTTGCCATGTTGCATAAGTACACCTATGTTAACCCGTAATTACCTTATCCGCGGGCGAGTACAGGGTGTTGGATTTCGCGCCTTTACCTGCCATGAAGCGCAGAAACTCAACATTGCTGGTTGGGTACGCAATTTGCCGGATGGCTCTGTCGAATGCCAAGCAAAGGCCCCTGAAGAAATATTAAAAAAGTTAGAAATAAAATTACGACAAGGCCCTGCCTTATCTCGGGTAGATGAAATTATTATACGGGAAGTCACTTTAGATGATTTCCCCCTACCATTTGAACAGCGCCGCTGATATGTTTTTTATATACAATCTATTATTGCTACTTCTTTACCCCCTGTTATTTTTAGCTACATTGTTTAGCGACAAATTACGCCGCAATTGGCAAATTAGAAAAATTCCCTTTAAGGTAGAAGCGCATGGCAGACCTGTCATCTGGTTTCATGCTGCTTCAGTAGGTGAATTTGAACAGGCGCGGGTTGTAGCGCAATTTTTAAAAGAAAAATATCCTAATGTATTTCTATTTTTTACCGTATATTCTTACAGTGCTTACAGCCAGCGCCAAAATGACCCCTTGCCAGACCTATTAGTGGCCTTGCCATTTGATTTTCCTTGGCGCATGAAGAAATTGTTGCAGCAAGTACAGCCGCGCACGATTGTCTATGCTAAATACGATGTGTGGCCCAACTTAGCTCGTTTAGCAGCTAAAGCCAATATCCCGCAATATCTTATTTCAGCAACCCTACCTGCAACTTCGCAGCGGCGCGGTATTTTGGGTCGCAAATTTTTTAGTAAAATTTATAGTTACCTTACTGGTATCTACTCCATCCACCCTGAACATACAGCGCGCTTTGCAGAATATGGCTTAAACGCCATAACGTCTGGTGACACAAGGTTTGAGGCTGCCCGAGACCGCATTACACGTTGCCCAGCTGCTTTGAAAAGGCAGATAGCACAGTTAAAAAAATCCATCCCCAGCCATATGCTGGTAATGACAGCAGGTTCTACGTATGAAACGAGCGAGCGGTTACTGGTGGATGTACTTTCCCGATACAATTCTCTATTTGTAATTATGGCCCCACACCACGTCAATCGGGAGCATATTTCAAAAATAGAAGATTTGCTGCAGGACAAAAATATTTCTTTTGCCAAGTACAGCCAGATCGTCACCGAAAATTTACACACAATCAAAAAAATCCGCCTGCTACTTATCGATACTACAGGGGTACTGCCCTACCTTTATGGCTTAGCCGATATTGCCTATGTCGGCGGTGGCTTTGAAGGCAGCCTACACTCGATTTTAGAACCGGCTTTATTTTCGCTGCCAATTATAACCGGCCCGGCGATTGCTAATTCACAGGAAGCCCTCGATCTACGGCAGATAGAATTACTTTACGTTATGCCAAAGCCTGAGCCCGACCATATAATTTCTTTTTGCCAGCATTACAGCTCAGCGAAAGCACGGAAAAAAACTAATGCTGCCATTGCTCGTTATTACAGTTCACGTTTGGGAGCGACAAAGACAATTTTACCCGTTTTGGAGCAAGCGGCGCAGCTTATTCCTTCTGACAGAAAATCCCCCCAGAAAAAAACGCCGCCGCCAAGTAAGTAAATGCAATTTATCTTGGATTTCATCAAGGCGTTCGCGGGTACCTTCATAACCCATATCAATGAGCTCGCGATATTTAGAATAATCAGCCCAGTGGATATTTCCCTGAATGGGTTGGATGACGATATCAGCGCGTTTGAGTTGCTGTTCCCGTCTGTAAAGGGAGGCAATCTCTTCGGTTCGCAACATGACATCCATCCCACTGCGCAATTTAGCGTCAGGCAGTTTTTCATCCGAGACATCCACCGCTAAGATAAATTCCGCACCAAGTTCTTCTGCCGCATCAATACCAATCTTATCTAATACCCCACCATCGGCATAATACCTACCGTCAATATGACGGGGAGGGAAAACCATTGGCATCGAAGCTGAGGCAATGACCGCATCGCGCAGGCGATCTTTACCTTGGAATATGCGAGTTTTGCCAGCACCTAAATCGACCGCTACTATGTAAAATGGAATTCGCGTAGTGCCAATAGCAATATCGGGGATGTAAGGATAAAGTACATCATTTATTTGCTTTTCTTCTAAAATGCCGGGCGACAGAAAGAAACGTTTCACCATATTGGTATTCGTATAGAGGTTTTTAGCCCTGTCAAAGAAACTGCGCTGGTTTTCATTAGCCCGCCGTGTCCAGGTGCCAATCGGTGATTCCTGAAATTTTTTTGACAGCGCCAGAGAGACAATGCGCTCGCGGGTATATTCTACATCGGGATTTAAAGCATACACACTGCCGACAATAGCTCCCATAGAGACGCCGATAATCTCATCAAAAGGTATGCCGGCTTCCCTTAGGCAGGAGAGTACACCGATATGGGCAAACCCTCGGGCAGCACCGCCACCTAAATTCAGGAAAATGCGCCTGCCTTTGCGTACCTGACGGTTTTTTTTATTTCTGAACCAAACCACGCATCTGCTTTTCCAGTGGGAATCGGACAGACAAGATAAAAATATCCAGTCCGGAAAGATAGGTTACACTCACCCGCACTACGTAATTTTCGCAGATGTGGGGATGTTTTCTTGCCGGGCAGCCTGACCAGGCCACCGCTTGACGTAATTTTTCTGCCT
>CALHRC010000057.1 GCA_938038265.1 uncultured bacterium | reverse complement strand
CTGCCACCTGGGGGATATCCCCTCTGTTTGGCAGCTTGTTAGTTACTAAAAACTGTATTATGTCGCCTGGGGCTGGTTTCCTGATGTGGAATTCCCCATCACAGTTCCGGAATTCCTGAACAGGGTAGCCGCCGTGGGGGTAAAAGACCAGCCTGCTTTAACCCCCCGTAGGGCTGTTAGTTACTAAAAGCTGAATTATGTCACATCGTGAAGGACTCTTAGTTACTAAAACCAATATAACGTTAGATAGATATTACATTCCGCCATAGTTATGGCATCCCCAGTAGGTGTGGAATTCCCCATCATAGTTCAGGAATTCCTGAACAAAAGCGGCACTACATCCTTCCTGGAGCTTATTAGTTACTAAAACAAATATAACGTTAGATAGGTATTATACCCTGCTATAGTTATGGCCCCCCTGTAGGTGGGGAATTCCCCATTTGTTCTTAGAATTCTAAGAACAAGTGCCCGCTGACAACGGCGTGGTGGAGCGCTCCAACGCCGCGCCCGGGTGTTACCTGCAGCGTGTAGCGTACGATGGGATGTCGTTGGCGGCCTTTTAGCGACTTGTTGGGGATGTCCTGTTATGGTTCCATGTCCGCCGTTCTCACGGGTCGTTTAGGCTTGGCAGCCCATGAAAAGTTCTATGAACTTAAGATTGCTAAAACTGTTTAGGGTGTACGTTTTCTTTCCAAAGGCGGCACAGACAAATAAAAAATACTTGCAGAGGGAGTGCCGGTTCATTTGTTTGTTTTTGTAAAAGAAGAGCATCTGCTCACGGAGGAACTTCATGAAGATTCGTAGTATGGTATTGACCGCCGCCCTGTTTATGGCCATTGGCCCTCTTGCTGCCAATGTCGATGAAAAAATCAAAGATTTGCAGTCCGAAGACGACGCCAAGGTAATAGCGGCAGCCCAGTGGCTCGGTAAAGAGGGAGAAAAAAAAGCCGTTGATCCTCTCATTAAACTGGCTAAATCGGAACGCAGCCCTGTGGTGCGTATTCACGCAATCTCTGCACTGGGGCTCATCCAGGAGAAAGGCAAGACGACTACCGAGCTGAAGGGTATCATTAGCCAGGAGGTTGATAAATCAGTGGTTTACGCGGCGTTAGTTGCTCTGATGAACGTGAAAGATTTTGAGAATGCCGATTTCAAGACAGCCCTTGAAACCGCAGAGCAGAAACACCAAGACGATATTTATATTAAAGATATCATCCAGAGAATCCGTAAAGCTCTGGGTAAATAACCGGTAACGGCGTGGATCTGCCGCCTCTCCCTAAAGCACGATCCCGCCGGATTTTCCTGATCATTGCTGGCTTGGTACTTACGTTACTGCCATTAGGCCCCAGAGCAAACCAGTTATTTGGCAATGATACCTCACTCATAATCTGGTTTGCATCCCATAAGATACAGACAGCTATACGCTCAGGCACCATGGCCTTTCGCTACCGTGATGAAGGCCAGGGTAGCCTATGGCAATCTGTAGATTATCTTAACGGCAGTCTCAGCCGTATTGCCGACTGGCAGAAAACCGAGAAAATTTACGAATTTCTGGCGGCACAAGCAGGATTGAACAACCGCCAGTTTACAGCCCCAGTGCAACTAACCCAAAACTCCCAATTGTCAGAACTTAAATTGTATCGCCTAACCCAACCTGAAAAAAAAAGAGAACTTTACTGCGCCCACGCGCTGCGCAGCAAAAAAGAAACCGACGGGAGCAGAATCCTCATTGACGTCTGTCTGTTACCAGTTCGGGGCAAAGAAAGCATAGCTCAAGACAATCTAAACCGTCTGCTGTATTTATTTTCGCAGGAAGAAGATTGGCCGTCAGTATTTACCGCTCCGGTGGCTGTTTTTCCGGCAAATAAAGAGGGGGTGGCAATCGAACTGCCGGCGTTATTTTTTCGTGTGGACGCGCGTGAGCACCGTAGCTGGTTCATTGACAGTGCCGGTCTGGCCGAAGCCGAAATTTTCCGCGAACCTCTCTCGCAAATACAGAGTGATGAATTCGCCTTAAAAATATACGATGACTCCATTGTAAAAATTCTGGCTAACCAAGGCAACTGGAGTAAGGTGGGGGATGTATTGGTCCTTGGTAAAACCCGCTGCCTGCTGTTTCGCAAGAATGAAGACGCGCGGCTGGTGAGCTACTGCCATACAGCAATGATATCCCCCCGGCAGCACAAGACCGAGAGAATAACTTTTCTTGTAATTTTTCCTGAAGAATTGTATGATTGCCAACGGTTGCGCGAATGGCAGGCTGAGGTAATGAACTCATGGCAGACGAACCGGTCATAGTATTCTCCCGTGAAGAACTCGAGCGTTATAGCCGGCAAATTTTGCTCTTTGGTCGCGCCGGGCAAAATCGTCTAAAGCAGGCGCGTGTTGGGGTAATTGGTGCTGGGGGCCTCGGTAATCCAGCAATGGCTTACCTGGCAGCATCAGGTATTGGTTATCTGAGAATTGCCGATTTTGATCAAGTTGAGCGGCATAATCTTTCGCGCCAGTTTTTATTTAGTGAAGCTGATTGTGGACGCAATAAAACATCCGTTTTACGTGAACAGCTTACCCGTATTAACCCTCATACACAAGTTGACAGTTTTCAAAAAATAACCGATGAAAACATATCCCAATTTTCCGACAGTTTGGATCTGATTTTAGAAGGCAGTGATGATCTTTCACTAAAATTTAAGATCAATGATTTTGCCCAAGACAAAAAAATACCCTTAGTTATTGGCGCCATGGGACCAACCCAGGGTCATATTTTCCCGGTATTTCCTCTGCCAAATTTGCCCTGCTACCGCTGCTTATTTTATGACGAGCCGCAAACACCACCACCCACTTGTGCTTCTGCTGGTGTCATTAGCCCATTAGCTGGTGTGCTGGGCAGTATGATGGCTTCCTTAGCTGTGCAATTTTTAGCCCAGGGTTTAATACCCAATCGCATGTTATTATTAGAGCAAACCAATTGGCGCAATATTAAAATTAGCAAAAATCCGGATTGTCCTTTGTGTGGCGACAAACCTAACCTGCCAACGTCTCGCATTACCATCCGACCACAACCGCTATATTAAAATTAGTTGTGTTGGCTGGGGCTCACGGAAGGCAGGTGACGGGCATAAAATGGGTATCCCTGACGTTCGCGGAACAAGCCATCGTTTGACACTATCGCCAATTCCAGTACCTGCCGCATATTTTCGACAAGATGAAATTTTATTTTTTCGCGCACGCTAGCGGGGATTTCTACTAAATCTTTCTCATTTTCTTTGGGACAAATAATTTCTTCGATGCCGGCGCGAAAAGCCGCCAAGGATTTTTCCTTGAGACCGCCAATGGATAGCACCATCCCCCGCAGGGTAATTTCACCAGTCATGGCAATGGTATGGCGCACGGGTTTTTGTGTTAGAGCCGAGACAAGGGCTGTAGCAATTGTAATTCCCGCAGAAGGCCCATCTTTAGGAATAGCGCCTTCTGGTACATGGATATAGATATCATTTTTCTCAAAAAAATCTTCACTTAATCCCAGCAGGTGCCCTACGGAGCGCACATAGCCTAAAGCAGTGCTGGCCGACTCTTTCATCACTTCACCCAAATTTCCCGTTAAAATTAAATTACCCTTACCATGGGCTAAAGCCACTTCGACATTAAGTACATCCCCACCAGCTTGGGTCCAGGCAAGGCCATGAATTTTTCCAACAGCAGCGTCTTTTTCACGGCGGTTATAGTCATATTTCTCTGGTCCCAAAAAGCGATTGATATGTTTTTTATCAAGGGGATATTCCAACTTGCCGTTGTCGCCACTCTGGCGTTTTTCAAGCAGCTCGCGGGCAATCTTACGGCTGACCTGCGCCAGCTCCCGGTCTAACTGGCGTACGCCAGCTTCTTTAGTATAATGGCGGATAATATAAGATAGGGATTTAGTGCTGTATTTGATCTCGACATCCCCAATACCGTTATCTTCGATCTGGCGGGGCAGCAGGTAGCGGCGCGCAATTTGAATTTTTTCTTCTTCGGTATAACCCGCCAGCGAAATGACCTCCAGTCGGTCAAGCAGCGGTTCGGGGATGGTGTGGATCACATTTGCTGTTGCCACAAAAAGCACTTGCGAGAGATCAAAGGCAACTTCTAAATAGTGGTCAATAAACTCGCTGTTCTGTTCGGGGTCAAGTGCCTCAAGTAAGGCCGCCGCCGGATTGCCGCGAAAATCAGCAGACATCTTATCAATTTCATCCAGTAAAATGACTGGGTTGGCACTGCCAGCTTTCTTCAAAGCAGAAATAATTCGCCCTGGTAAAGCGCCAATATACGTTCTGCGGTGACCGCGGATTTCGGCTTCATCACGCACCCCACCAAGCGAAATACGGATAAATTTACGACCAAGGCATTTTGCCAAGGTGCGGGCTAAAGAGGTCTTACCCACCCCAGGCGGCCCAACTAAACAAAGAATTGGTCCCCGGCTGCGCTGGGCTAACTGGCGCACGGCAATAAATTCCAGCATCCGGTCTTTGATTTTTTCGAGACCGTAATGGCTCTCATCTAATATCTGCTGCGCGCGCTTTATATCTTTGTTATCTTCAGTATATTTGCCCCAGGGTAAATCGCAGAGCCAATCGAGGTAATTGCGTAGTACGGTTGACTCGGCAGACATGGCGGGCGTTTTCTCAAGCTTGCGCAGCTCCTGTTCGCCCTTTTCTCTGACTTCCACTGGCAAATTGACGTCACTCAACCGCCGGCGGTAGCTATCAAATTCGACAGTGTCACTTTCACCTAACTCTTCTTTCAATGCCCTGATCTGTTCGTTGATATAGTAATGGCGCTGCATCTTGTCCATTTGCTGGCGCACTTTCTCATGGATGGAATTTTCGAGCCGCTGGATATCCAACTGGTTTTCGAGCGATACGCGCACTTTTTCAGCCCGTTCAAGAGCAGAAACCGTCTCCAGTATATTTTGCTTCTGTTCAAAAGGAATATCCAGCAGATGGGCAATCGCATCAATGATACGCGAATTTTCTTTCTTTTGAGCTAACTCGGCAAAGAAATCCGGCGGTACCAAATTCTTGTCGCTGTTGTACTTCTCAAATAAAGACAGCAGGCTGCGGATGGAATTCTCGGATAACGACCCACTATCACCCCCATAGAGAGCTTCAGCGTCGCTGACTTCCACTTCGGCATGGGTTTCAAAGTTATGTAGCACTTCAATATTGACCCGATGCAGACCTTCAAGCAATAATTTATACGTGCCATCGGGCATCTTGAGCAACTGCAGGATTTCGGCTACCACTCCAATCTGGTAGAGATCCTGGGCTTGGGGTAACACAGTCTCGGTTTTTTTTTGGGTTGCGAGAACAATCAACCGGTTAGCTTCCATAGCCAGCCTTACGGCTTCCATGGATTTTTCCCGCCCGACAAACAGCGACGCCACACTACCGGGGAACAGTACCATGTCGCGCAACGGCAATAGAGGGTAGTTTTTCTTAAAGCTCATGTACTGTCGGACCGGCGCAACCTATCAGGAAATTTTTTCCAGATCGGGAGGCACTATAAGAAGATTATCGTCTTTTACCGCCGCGTCTTTAGAAGGTTTCACCACCTTAGGCGCTTTTTCACCCAGCATGACAAGGCGCGGTTTCTCTTCACCAAGCACGGCCTGCCGGGTAATAATAATTTCTTCGAGATTACTCATCCCTGGCACTTCATACATCAGATCCGTCATCAATTCTTCAAGGATGGCACGCAGGCCCCGGGCGCCCGTTCCCCGCTTGAGTCCCTGGCTTGCAATTTCCTGGATGGCCTCGTCTTCAAAACGCAACTGCACTCCCTCATATTCAAAAATAGCCTGGTATTGTTTGACCAAAGCATTCTTAGGCTGCGTCAATACCCGCACAAGAGTGTCGGTATCGAGCGGATCGAGGGTGCGTACTACCGGCAGACGCCCGATAAATTCAGGAATCAGGCCATATTTCATCAGGTCATCGGGAGTCACCTGCTTGAGGTATTTCATGCGGGCGTCTTTATTTTTTGACGCGGGACGGGAATCAAAGCCCATCGGGGTTTTATCTACCCGAGCCCGGATGATATCCTCAAGACCTTCAAACGCGCCCCCACAGATAAACAGTATATTCTTCGTATTCATAATGAGATATTCCTGGTGGGGATGTTTTCTGCCCCCAGCGGGCGGCACACTTGCCACAGTACCTTCAAGTATCTTCAAGAGGGCCTGCTGCACCCCCTCCCCCGACACATCGCGGGTGATAGAGGGGTTATCTCCCTTACGGGCAACCTTATCAATCTCATCAATATAGATTATGCCCATCTCAGCCTTAGCCATATCTTGACCGGCATTCTGGTATAAACGCAACAGAATGTTTTCGACATCTTCACCGACGTAACCAGCCTCAGTGAGAGCCGTGGCATCCACAATCGCCATTGGCACCTGCAGAATACGCGCTAAAGTCTGCGCTAACAGTGTCTTGCCAGAACCCGTCGGCCCTATCAGCAGGATATTCGACTTGTCAATCTCAACAGCAGCCTCCTGCTTCTGCAACCTGTTGGTCTTTCGGGCTTTTTTATCATGCTGCAGCCGCTTATAATGATTATAGACTGCTACCGACAGCGCTTTTTTAGCATCATCCTGGCCAATGACAAAGTCATCGAGAACAGCCTTAATCTCCGTGGGTTTAGGCAGTTTGTGAGGCACCCGTGCTTCCCGCGCACTATTTTCATCGTCGCTTAAAATATGATTACAGAGCTGGACACATTCATCACAGATAAACACACCCGGACCAGCAATCAGACGATTAACCTCGGATTGCTCTTTACCGCAGAAGGAACAATAAAACTGCTCTTCGTTACTGCTACTCTTATGCTTGCTCATTGAGCCTCTTTATTGCGACTTTCAATCACACTGTCAATAATTCCATACTGCAGAGCCTGGGCTGCATCCATATAAAAGTCACGTTCTGTATCATACTCAATTTTCTCTAAAGCCTGGCTAGTATGGGTGGCGTAAAGGCGATTGATAGTATCGCGCACCCGCAACACTTCACGCGCTTGGATCTCAATATCCTTAGCCTGCCCGGTAGCCCCACCTAATGGCTGGTGGATTAAAATGCGGGCATGTGGCAGAGCAGAACGCTTACCTTTCGTACCGGCCGCAAGGATCAGCGCCGCAATATTTGATGCCTGACCCAAGCAGACCGTACGGATATCGGGACGGATGTACTGCATGGTATCATAGATAGCCAACCCTGACGAAATATAGCCCCCGGGCGAATTTATATAGAAGAAAATATCTTTTTCAGGATCTTCTGACTCCAGAAATAAAAGCTGCGCAATGATAATATTCGCATAGGCATCGTCAATACCATACCCTAGAAAGATAATACGGTCTTTGAGAAGGCGGGAGTAGATATCATACTGACGCTCCCCCCGGCTGGTCTGTTCAATTACAATTGGAGCATAAGCCATAATCCCTAAAAAAATAAGAACAAATCACGTAAAGAACAAATACTTTTATCAAAAAAGCCAATCGCCGCCTATTGGGCTTGTTAGTGACTCAAAAACTCACCTTATGTCGCATGCGGGATGGGTTTCTTGCTGGGAATTCTCCATCCGCTATGGAAATCCATAGCTGGTTCAGGAATTCCTGAACTTAAGGCTTGGATAGTTACAAAAATATCGATATATAGTTGACGCCTTATCGCGCTTTTTGCAAAATCAACCACTCCCGAGGCGGGTGCCTAAATATAATTATAAAATAGCGATTCGACAAGTAAATTTATTATTTTTTTTTAAAATAATGAATTTAGCTGGTGGTCTAACAGGTGGACAGATGAAACGGAAAACAGAATGGCAACCACACAGACTGAACCACTGACATTGTGCAGCCATTGCGGCTCAGAATGTCCCCGGCAACCCATATTTGAAGCGGCAATTCCGTTCTGCTGCGAAGGCTGCCGTGCGGTCTATCTGCTACTACAGGAAAGTCTTGTCTGCGCACCCGGGGATAACAGCGAACGCCTGAAGACAAAACGCCCGGACGAAAAACCCTACCTTTACTTAAATCATCCAGAGATACTGCGTTCTCTCTGCGACTATCTCGACGATAAAAAAGCGCTGGTAACTCTGCCTTTGCCGGCCATCCACTGCCCGTCGTGCATTTGGATTTTGGAGCAGTTGCCGCGGCTGGAGAACGGAATTATATCGGCTAGAGTAAATTACCTCAGGAAAGAAGTCCAGGTGCACTTTGATCCATCCGCCATAAAGTTATCTAATATCTGCGCCTTGCTCTCTTCGATGGGCTACGAACCGGACCTGCGGCTTGATTCGCTGGAAAACCGCCGGCGAAAATCCGATAACCGCAAACTGTTCCTCAAACTGGGCTTAGCCGGCTTTGCTTTCGGCAATATCATGCTGTTCTCGCTACCTGAGTACTTTGATAATAACCTCGACCGCCATTTTAAGCTGCTATTTACTGGTTTGAATATTGCCCTGTCCTTGCCGGTACTGTTTTACAGCGCTTCGGAATTCTTTCAGTCGGCCTGGCAGGCCCTCAAACGACGCGGTGTCAATATGGATGTACCGATTGCCCTGGGCATTATCGCCATGTTTGCCCGCAGCATCTGGGAAATTGTCATGGGCATAGGGCCGGGTTATATGGATACGTTTAATGGCTTAATCTTTCTGCTGCTTATTGGCCGCTGGTTCCAGCGTCGCACCCATGACGCATTGAGCTTTGACCGGGATTACCGTTCTTTTCTTCCGCTGGCGATTACCCGGTTGCGCGATAACGAAACTGAAGAACTGACCGCCGTACGCGATCTACAAGAGGGGGATGTCATTCGCTTACGCCACGGAGAACTCCTGCCTGCCGACGCCATATTACTGTCAGATCACGCTCTACTCGATTACAGCTTTGTCACCGGAGAGAATGATCCACTGGAACGTAGCGAGGGCGAAACTGCCACTGCCGGCGGTCGCGTAGTTGCCCATGCCGCTTTATTTCGCCTGGCGGGCACCGTCAGCCATTCCCGCCTCACCCGCCTGTGGAATCACGATACGTTTACCAAAGAACCGACAACTGATCTGGCCTCACTGGCAACCAGGCTGAGTCCCGGTTTTACCTTGACCATTTTAACTATCGCGGTAGCAGCGGCAGCTTTTTGGGGAGTGCGGGATCCCTGGATGGCCTTTAATGCCGTTACTGGGGTTTTAATTATTGCCTGCCCCTGTGCATTAGCCATGTCAGCCCCTTTTTCACTGGGCAATAGTCTGAATATTTTCAGCAGAAACGGCCTGTACCTGAAAAACCCGAACATTATTGAAAAGCTGGCGCGCATCCGGAATATTGTCTTTGATAAAACAGGCACCCTCACCGACCTCAAAGAATACCAAATTGAATATTCGGGAACCGAGCTCACTCTTGCCGATAAGGTCGCATTGAAATCGCTTTTCAGCCAATCGGTGCACCCCTTATCCCGCGCGTTGGCTGCCTCGCCTTACCTCAGGGAAGCTGAAGTGACACAACCCACCCACTTTCTGGAAAAAACCGGTCTTGGCTTAAGCGGACGCGTCAACGCAACAAATTACCTGGCCGGCTCTGAAGAATTGCTGCGCTCGGCCAAAGTTACACTGGCAGCTATTCTGCCTGAACGCGGAGCGTCCCGGGTTTATATTGCCCGCGATGGTATCATGCTGGGGGTTTTTCTGCTTGAAGCCAGACTGCGCGGCGGTATTACCCAGGCAGTGCGTAATTTAGCAGACCGATTCGGCTTATTTCTTCTTTCCGGCGATAATGAAAGAGAGAAGTACCGACTGCTCTCTGTTTTTCCCGATGGAAACTCGATGTATTTCAACCAAAGTCCCGAGGATAAATTAGAAAAAGTACAGTTAATCCAACGCGGGGGCAGCGTACTCATGCTGGGGGATGGCCTTAACGATGCCGGGGCTCTCAAAGCAGCGGAGGTCGGGCTGGCAGTATCTGATGATACGGCTTCATTTACGCCAGCTTCCGATGGAATACTTGAGGCAACCCAACTGCGCCTGCTACCTCAGTTTCTAAGTTATGCCCGTGATGTTAGAAAAACCATCCTCATAAATTTTGGTATTTCATTTCTCTACAATACCTTTGGTATTACCTATGCGGTACAGGGGCTGATTTCGCCGGTATTCTGCGCCATCCTAATGCCAATCAGCAGTATTACCGTGATTGCAACGGCCACCATTCTAACGCGTTATTATGCTTGGCGCCGGGGGCTTAGCTTATGGAAATAATGTTTTTACTGATAGGTTTAAGCCTGTTAATGGCTGGTGGTTTTCTAGCTGCCTTTTTCTGGGCTATGCGCACCGGCCAGTACGAAGATACCGAGACACCCGCCCTGCGGATGTTATTTGAAGACAAGAATGTCCTTATACAACCAGCTAAACCCGACGATGAGGGTACAGAAAAAAAAGTTCCAACATTGACCGAGGTTAGCGAAAAAACCGGTACTAGTCCGGAATAAGGAGACGACGACAGGCCATGAAATCCTCCGGGATCGTCTTTGTCATGTCGCCAAATTACATTTCAAAAGGAGAAAATAATGGCTCTGGAAACCTTTGAGTACGACAATAAGACCGTACGCAATTTCGCAATTGCCACGGTTGTCTTTGGCGTAGTTGGTATGCTGGTCGGGGTCTTGGTGGCTCTGCTCTTCTACCTGCCAAACTACCTGGGACACCTACCAATCTTGTCATTTGGCCGCCTGCGACCATTACACACCAATGCGGTAATTTTCGCATTTGCCGGCAATGCCCTCTTTATGGGGATTTACTATTCCCTACAACGCCTACTAAAGGCGAGGATGTTCAGCGATGCCTTAAGCGCGTTTCACTTCTGGGGATGGCAGTTTATCATCTTATTAGCTGCCATCACCTTACCATTAGGTATTACTACCAGTAAAGAATATGCCGAGCTGGAGTGGCCCATTGACATCCTGATCGCTCTGGTCTGGGTAGCCTTTGGTGCCAACATGATTGGCACCATCCTGAAACGTCGGGAGAAGCACCTCTATGTGGCTATCTGGTTTTATATTGCCACCTTTGTTACCGTAGCCGTACTGCACATTGGCAACTCTATTGCCATCCCAGTCAGTTTTTTGAAGAGTTATTCCGTCTATGCTGGCGCGCAGGATGCCTTAGTGCAATGGTGGTATGGTCACAATGCGGTAGCTTTCTTTCTGACAACTCCCTTTCTGGGGATCATGTACTATTTTATTCCTAAAGCGGCCAACCGTCCGGTGTATTCGTATAAACTGTCGATCGTGCACTTCTGGGCACTGATCTTTATCTACATTTGGGCCGGGCCACACCACTTACTCTACACAGCGTTACCTGACTGGGCACAGACATTGGGAACCGTGTTTTCTGTTATGCTCATCGCGCCTTCCTGGGGTGGGATGATCAACGGTCTCTTAACCCTGCGCGGCGCCTGGGATCGGGTAAGACAAGATCCGGTATTAAAATTTATGGTAGTGGGCGTAACCGCATACGGTATGTCCACTTTTGAGGGGCCCATGATGTCGCTTAAAAACGTCAACGCCCTGACCCACTATACGGACTATATCATTGGTCACGTCCACTTAGGCGCTCTCGCCTGGAACGGTGGTCTGGCGGCGTCGATGCTCTACTACATCATCC
>CALHRC010000056.1 GCA_938038265.1 uncultured bacterium | reverse complement strand
GTTTTTCTGGTTTGGCTTGAAATTTTTTGCAGGAACGAAGGTAATTTATTCTAAAAAACATCAATTTCCCCAGGTGGATTTTCATTTTAAGACATTTTTGAGCCAGAAAGACTATTGGGGCTTTCCTCCTGGGGCAATGCCGACATTCCTTTGCGCATGATAGGGAATTCCCTATCATGCTACTGGCGATAATCTTTCTTTACAGGTTAAATTTCATTCAAAATAGTTGACCTATGGCCCGCCAGTACATCCCCATCAACAGTGTGGACGATATTGACGTCAGCCGCATCTCGCTGGCAACGATAAACAACCGCTATATCGATCGCAGCGGCAACCGTTATGCTACGCGATTTAACAAACGCACCCGTAAAATAGATATTGTTCGTATTGCTCTTGGCAAAGAAGAGGCCCTGCAGGCTAAAGTTTCCCGCATTAGTTCCAAACTGGCTGAAGTTACTGCCCCAGATAACATGGGCACAAAGCACCCCGCCCCCTGGAAACTGCCCAACTGGCTCAATGCTTTAAAAATACAGCCTCGCGAAGACCTGGATGTCAATGAATATGTATTAGGCCTTGAAAGAGAGACAGAAAAAATGTCAGAGCGCATTCGTGGCTTGATTTCCAATATGAAAAATAGCGGGGCTTTTGAAAACAAAAAAGAAGGCAACCAGGATGTCATTCTGGAGCTAACTACCTACTTTGACCGGGAAATACAGGATCATCTATCAAAAACCCAAAATAGACTTATTGAACTTCAGCGCTTCCCCAAGCCAAATTCTCACTACATCGCTACCCTCGACCGGCGCCAGAAAATGTTTGTCGAAAAACTCAACAGCGATAAACAAAAGGAATATCTTCGGGCTTTTCTGATCGGTCAATCCTATCTAAACGCATTACATGGTTGCTTCACGATAATAGACACCGCCAATAATGAGTTTGATAAAGTAAACACAGAACGCATGCCTTATGATAAAAAACAGTTTCTCGAAAATGCACGCACTACAGCACAATATCTCAGAGAAGCATTGTTGGATGAAACTGCCAAAGTTTTGGGCTGGCTGAAAAAAGCAGAAGTAATTTGATTTACGTCAGGCGCGTGCGGGCCGCTTCCCGCTTGCGTTCCATGGCGGCTTTCTTACGGTAGAATTGAGCTTGCTTTTCCAGCTCCGACAGATCATATACCATCAGCTTGCCCTGATCCTGGCGAATATTTTTATCTGACAGCAGTTGCAGAATATATTGCTCGGATTGTTCAAGAGGCAGTCCCAGCATTTTGATAAGCTCTTGAGCGCCAATGTCGAAAATGTGCTGTGCCTTGTACTGAATCGGAATTTTCTTTTTCTGTACCAGCGTCAGCATCATATCATAACAGCGACCAACAGGATCGCCAATCACCAGGTTAGATAGCTGGCGGTAAGCCATCCACACCCGCTCGCTTAAAATCGTAATCAGTTTAACTGCCAACTGGGGTTGAGCTTGAACCATGGCTTCAAAGTTCTGTTTATTGATAGCCAGGGTAGATACATTGCCAAAGGCCACCGCTGAAGCAGATCGCGGTTTATTTTCAAGCAGGGACATTTCTCCAAAAATATCACCGGGGTTTAGTACGGCGAGCAGCACTTCGTTGTCATTGACTACTTTAGTAATTTTGACTTTGCCGCTCTGTATAATATACAATTCCACTCCCGGTTCATGTTCAATCATGATCATAGAACCATCCTGGAAGGTGCGCGATAGGTTTTGTGAAGCGATTGGTGGCCCTTGCAGTGGCGCGCCCATGCTCTGCAGTCTGGCTTTTGCCTGGGTAGCGTGTGGCCCCTGGGGAAAATACTGTAGGTACCGCTGGAAGGCGTAGGCCGCATGGGTCATTTCATTTTTATTGTAGTAGAATTCCCCAATATTGAAGATCATCTGCGGGTTCTCTTCGACAGCGCTATGAAAGGTCAGCTTAGTGATGGCATGGTCAATGGTCCGCAGGCGCTGTGAAAAATAGCGGATGATTTTCATTGCGATAGGAGCGTTTTTCTGAATTAAAGTGCCAAATTGATCGCGTCCGACGGTGATCAGAGAAGTCGGCATCAGACACTGGGCGGTCTCAATGTGGGGCTGAGCGCTCATGCAAGATACCACACCGAAAAAATCGCCCGGCCCTAATATTTGAAAAGGTTCTTCACCGGGAATTGGCACTTCCCCACTCAGTCGGACTTTACCCTGCCTTATGATATAAAAACAGGGCGAGGCTTTGCCTTCGACAATTACAAAAGCTTGTTGCTGAAAGTTGACGATTTGAAAGATACCGGCTGACATTGTTTTTTGCTTTTAATATTTTCGGCATCCTGCCGGAAAAGATCAATAGATTTCAGATAGAAAAATCTATGATATTCTCCAACTCTTTCTGTGTTCTTACCCTAACTCCACTACGATTATATACTACAGAATAAGGGGGGACACTTTCTGTCAACCATACATTACCACCAATAACACTATCATGGCCAATCACGGTATCCCCCCCTAAAATAGTGGCACCCGCATAAATTACAACATTATCTTGTATGGTAGGATGTCTTTTCTTTTGCGCCAACTCTTTTGAGACACTCAAAGCGCCAAGAGTCACCCCCTGGTACAATTTGACATTATTGCCAATATAACTGGTCTCACCAATAACAATCCCTGTGCCGTGATCCATAAAAAAACTACGGCCAATTTCTGCGCCCGGGTGAATATCAATCCCCGTGCGTTCGTGAGCATATTCGGTCAGCACCCGCGGTAAAATAGGAACACCTAAACGATAAAATTGATGGGCAATGCGATGAACACTAATGGCAAAAAATCCGGGATAAGCCAAAATTACCTCAGCAATACTACCTGCAGCTGGATCACCCGCAAAAGCTGCTTCAGCATCTTCCCAAATTTTTTCATAGGTGGCCGGCAAAGTCTCTAAAAAACCCAAACGCACCCGCTCGGATTCTTCTGGTTTGTTGCCTAACAAAGGGTGAGCAATTTCTACCAGTAAATGAGTGATCTTTTTCAATTCATTACTAATTTCATAGGGGGATGTAAGTTTCCGTTTAGAATATATCCCCGGAAAAAATAATTTCAATACTTCATATAAAAATGTCTGAACTTCTGAGCGCTCAATAGAAATCCCCTCGCACTGGTGTTGCCTGGCAAGTAGCTTTTCAGCCAAAAGGTTTCCCGCGATGTCATACATTGTTAAAGAATACCCAGATTAAAGCCAACTGAAAAGAAATATCTTCACCTTGTAAGAAAGTGTACCAATTCAGCTGCAATTCGATCAATAGCTGCATCAACATAAGTGCGATCACGAATGCGCTTCTGGTATTCTTTAATTTTTTCTTGATTACTGCTATATTGCCGTTTTCCCAGTTCGGTGGTTTTGGGCAGACCACGCCTGCCTTTGTTTGCTAGTCTTCTTGCCATTGTTACTTCCCTGTAACGATAAATTGAGCCTTCCTTGGCCCTGCCTATTTATCGACACACCAGCAAATGAACTTGAGTAAGTAAAGTAATTTTTTTAAAAGTAATCGGCAATAAGGTGGATGGATTCACTGTTGCCTGTGCCAATAGCTACTGACAGATGCAGGTTGAGAAAACGCCCCAGTTCGCTCTGCCAAAACGCTGCGGCCTTGCGGTACCTTTCTCTCTGTTTACGGGAAACCAAGGGAAAGGCTGTATCTTCATGGCGATATTTACATTCTATAAAATAGTAATGTTCTTCACCGCTATTATTTTTTCGGGCAATAATATCAATTTCAACACCACAAATTTTTCGGTTACGCGCCACAATAGAGAAGCCCTCTTGGCGTAATTTTTTAGTAGTTTGCGCTTCTAAATAGCTACCCACGCTTTGCGGAGTGACACCCATAAACTCAACTTAAAAACAGTTTTATTTTTGTAAAGTATTATTATGGTAATTTCTCGTCTTGTAACCCCCGGGCAATCTCGGTAGCAGGCTCCCATCTTGTTCAGGAATTCCCTAACTATAGTCTGGAATTCCATTGCAAATCCGGGTATAGAGGTAAGGGGCTCCCGCCCCCGGCTGCCCTGTAGGGGACACCGGCCATGGCCTGCGGCGCTAAAGCAGCGCACCGGTTCTCGGTAGCCCTCGAACCTATGGCTTCCGCTACCCCCGGCTCTTCTTTGTTAAGTAATTCCTAAACCATGGTAGGGGTTCCCTACCAGAAAGTACTCATGTGACATAATGCAAGTTTTAGTAACTAAAAAATTCAAAGCCTTAGCATTTTGTTGTTAGAATTCTCGAACGGAGAGACTTTCAAAGCGCACAGCACTTTTGCCTATATAACGTTATATAGTTTTTAAGCCCGTTGGGGCTGTGCTTTACTAAAAGCTGCATTATTTCACATTTTTGATGGGGAATTCCCCATCAGGGAGGGAAATCCATATTAGCAAAGCAAACCCCGAGGCAGAGCAATTTGTTAGGTAGTTACTTTGTTGCTTCATGCAGGATATTTAGCAGGCTATCGATCCCTTCTAAAAACAAGGCCGGGCCAGGTTGTAAAATTACTGCTGAATCCATTTCATAGACCCGTCCATTCTGTACTGCTGGTGTTGCAGCCAAATGTTGCGCTACCCAAGCGCGGTCCATAGGTTTACCGCACCATGAGCCAATGATTACTTCAGGTTTGGCCGCTAAAATATCTTCTATACTGACAATCCTGTCTTTTGCCATCGGTTTCGCTTTTGTCGCAAAGACATCCACCCCACCGCAAATGGCAATGAGCTCAGAAACCCAAGTTATGCCAGAAATAATCGGCTCATCCCACTCTTGAAAAAAAACCCGCGGTTTCTTCTTTCTTATTCTGGTGGATTTAATGGCCTGCAGCTTGCGCTGCCATCCCCTTAGCAGCTTTTCTGCCTGTTTTTCTTGCCCCACCAGTCGCGCGATAAGCCGCAAGATGGCGATAATTTCGCTGAGCGAACGCTGGTTAGTTACCAAAACGTTAAGACCTTCTTGGATAAGTTTAGCGGCCAAATCTGCCTGGATGTCCGAAAAGCCAATGATTAGATCGGGCTTTAGGGATTTTATTTTCTTAATGTTGCCTGTAATAAAGGCGCTTACCTTAGGTTTCTGGCGGGCCTGCGGCGGGCGCACAGTATAGGCGCTCACCCCCACAATGCGCCGTTCTTCACCTAACAAATACAGCCACTCTGTAGGCTCTTCCGTTAGGCAGATAATCCGCTTGGGGTAGGGCAAAACTATTCCTCATCAATAGCAAACTTTTTGAGTATTTCGATGGGCACAAACTGCAGCACCGCTTCACTGGTGGCCCGCATATAGATTCGCGGCGCTTTGCCGGCTTGAAAAGCCTCTATCCACCGTGGCAGACAGATACACCAGCGATCGCCGCTAACTAAACCCGGAAAATCATATTCGGGGCGGGGGGTTGACAAGTCATTGCCGACCGCGCGTGAAAATTCTAGAAATTCATCCGTCATGATGGCGCACACCATGTGCAGCCCGCGGTCTTCCGGCCCGGAATAGCAGCAACCGTCGCGGTAAAAGCCGGTCATCGGTTCCGTGGAACATTCTACTAAGGGGGTGCCATAGACATTTTTGCGCATTGGCAATATAAAGTAATAGAAAATGGGGTATTTTATCCAATTTTTCTTTCTTAAACTGTGCTCTCATTGTGGGTTATGCGTTACAGCTTGTTCAGGAATTCCTTAACAATAC
The DNA here is from genome assembly GCA_938038265.1 of uncultured bacterium. Taxonomy (GTDB): domain Bacteria; phylum Spirochaetota; class Leptospiria; order Turneriellales; family Turneriellaceae; genus CALHRC01. The sequence continues at coordinate 3,535 of CALHRC010000056.1, read as the reverse complement.
TGTTAGGAGGGGCGCTGCCGCCGGCTACCCCGTAGGGGACACCGGCCATGGCCTGCGGCGCTAAAGCAGCGCACCGGTTCTCGGTAGCCCTCGAACCTGGGGCTTCCGTTACCCCCGGCAGATTTTTGTAGTTACTAAAAACTGCCGTATTATGTCCCATTGGCTTTTGATTAGTAACCTAAACAGCTATATTATGTCGCCCGATCTGAATTGTAACGATTGTTATATTGGCGTCCATAGGGTTGCAGGTGGCGCTGCGTCGGTAGGGAATTCCATATCCGTGGCAGGGAATTCCTCACCAGCGGTTTTCTAAGCGCAGCACCCCACGCGGGCAAACGGCCTGGCAAATGCCACAGCCCACACAAGAAGCCCGTTTGATATCCACCCCACGCATGGCATAGGAGCGCACATCAATCCCCATTTCGCAGTAGGTGGAACAGTTGCCACAGCTGATGCACTGCCCGCCGTTGGTAGTGATACGAAAGCGCGACAAAAACACCTGCAAAATACCGAGAATGGCAGCCTGGGGGCAGCCAAAGCGACACCAGACCCGGGTGCCGGCTAAGGGGTAAAAGCCGGTACCAATAACCCCTGCAAAGCCAGCGCTAATAAAAAAGAAATACCACTTCTGCACAGCAAAGGCAAAGTCTGAAAATCCATCCCGCACGCCGCGGTAGTGGTTGATGAAGAGAACTATTGTCATAGCCACAGCCAGCGCTAAAATGGTATAGATGGTAATTTTTTCTATCTGCCAGGCCAGGGTGGATTTATTTGACAGATGGCGAAAATCATCCCCGGCGGTATTGGCCAGCGCGCCGCAGCCGCATACCCAGGAACAATACCAGCGTTTACCAAAAAAATAAGTTAACACCGGCACCGCGACAAAAGACATCATGAGCCCCCAGAGAAACAAAGAGCGTGGCAACTCAGAGAGAGCCGAAGGTAGAAAATATTCAATTTTGAGAGGCCAAAAGTAACTAAAATAAAATTCCTTGCTGCCAGCGGCGACCATTAGGTTGGGCAGCAGAAAGGCTAACATGAGTTGCACTACCATGACCGACAGAGTGCGCATTTTCTGGTATTTTTCATATTTCCACTTGCGGATGAAGCGCGCTCCCATGAGCACCACCAGGGCAGTGTAGAGAAAGCCATAGAGAAACCATTTGTCGGCTTTTTGGCCGCGCAGCATTTGGGCTAAACCATCGAGGGGGCGAATCAGGTAGTTCAGCAGGCTTTGGGCAGTTATTGAGTGCTGTATCTTTTTTACCAGCGGCAGGTATTCTTCCAGAAGTTCTGTGGGGCGTTGCCATGTCAGGGCTGCCTGTTTGATGAGTTGCCGCTGCTCGGGAGAAATGACATCCCCATCTTTTATTTGACTATCAATAATTAAATCATAAATAATTTGTTGGTCAAGTTCTTGATCCCAATACAATAAAATATAAAAGGATACCAACAACCCGGCCAACAGCCAAGCGAGTATCCCGCGAGCGCGAATTCCTTTGGTTATCTCCGGGCTGCCCATGTTGTCTGTAATGCTTTAAGATTTGTCTTGAAAAATTCCGGGTCAAACAACGCTTCTTTCAGATGTTCTATAATATAATCAACAGAGCGCCTTTCGGCAATCCAGTTGCGGCAAATTTTATCGCGCAGGCGCAAGCCCAGCGAGCTGAAACCTAAAATTTTACCCTCGCCATAGACTAAGCGCAAGACTTTTTTTTCACCGGGAAAGCGAAAGACAAATTCTCTCTTGTTACCTACTGGGGTATTGGTATCGCCATAGTTATGCCAATCTAACGTAAAAAATTTTGCGGAATTAAACCAAATGTCGCGGGTATAGGGTTGCATTGCTTCACCTTTCACAAGACGGGCAATATTGGCGCCAGCGGTTTTGCCTTGACGCTCACCGGTGTACCACAACAGCTCCAGGCGCCGGCTACCGGCAAAAGGCACTTCAGCACAGTCACCCGCGGCAAAGATATTTTCTATGGCAGTCTGTTGGTATTCATTGACTAAAATCCCCCGCTCACAGGCTAAAGCTGCCCTCTGCGCTAAATCTATACGGGGAGTTACGCCAATCGTGACCACCACTAAATCCGCCTCGATAACCCGGCCATCTTGGGTTATAACACGCTCTACCTTGCCAGAACCCTGAAATTCGCGCGCTTCACTTTGCAACCATAATTCAGCGCCATGCGCGCGGATCTCTTCTTCTACCAACCGCCCTTCGGTTTCACTTAACGCTAAGGGAAAATACCACGGCTCGCGCACCAAAAACGTCACCGGGATATGGCGTGAGCGCAACATTTCACACACCTCAATGCCAATCAATCCCCCCCCAATAATGATGGCGCGGCGGGGTAGCTTTTTGGGGTGGGTGGCAGCTTCTAACTTCGCTAAATCATTTAAATTGGTAAAAGTCTGCACACCTGCAAGAAGATAGCCCGGAACGTTAAGCTCACGGCCAATAGCCCCAGTTGCCAGAAGACAATAACGATAGTGGATGGTACTGCCATCCGACAAGGTAGCGCTGTTTTGCGGGGGATGGAGAGCGATGACCTTTGCTTGCTTGAGGGCAATGTTTTGTTTGCGCCAAAATTTTTTTTCATAGGGGTAAGTGTGCTCTAACTTAAGGGTGCGCAGGTAAACATACATTAAAGCGGGGCGGCTGTAAAAATAAGAGCTTTCGTCAGAGACCACCAGTACCGAGCCGGTGGGATGTAAGCGCCGAAATTCCAGGGCGGCGCTGATGCCGGCAATCCCATTACCAATGACTAACAAATCGACGGTTTCACTCATAGGGATGGGTGTCGCTTGGGATGTTTTAGCTTAAGGTATAGCATTCTTTATGGTACGAAAAATAAAGGTGGTTTTCTCAGGGAAAGTCTTTTTATATTTCTTTGATCTTGAAATGAGCCAATCTGGTATCATCGCCAGGCAATAAACCTCATAGACTTATTGCATAGGTAGGGATGGCCTGGCTTTTCCCCTTTACAGTAATTTCGCCAACCGAGTCAAATTGAGATTTTAAATTAGGCGCAAGTCTTTGGTAAACATCTTCCGAAATAGCCATTGGCTTGTTTATCTCTTTGGTCAGTGATTCCATGCGACTTGCTGTATTTACTACATCCCCAATAATGGTAAATTCTTGTCGCTGTGATGAACCAATAATTCCCGAAATTAAAATACCGGAATGAATACCAATGCCAATTTGTACAGGTATCTTAAAGTTGGATTGCATTTCTTGAAGTCTATCCAGCATTCGCATGCCCGCTTGCACTGCATTGTTCTCTGGGGATTGATTGTCGTCCAGGCCAAATACGGCAAGCATACCATCACCAATAAATTTATCTACCACGCCGTTGTTTTTATGAACAATTTCAACCATGGCCTCAAAGTATTTGTTAAGCTCTTCAACAATCAAAGTCGGCGGATATTTTTCTGCCATACTTGTAAAATTGCGAATATCGGAAAATAAAACAGCAGCTTTATGGTGCTGGTTTAAATCAGCTTCCTCGGCGAGCATCCGACGGGCGGC
>CALHRC010000055.1 GCA_938038265.1 uncultured bacterium | reverse complement strand
AACATTGACAACAACATTCTTAATCCGTTGTACCAAAGAAGACTTAATTTCTAGAGCAGTCCCGAGGTGGGCATATTGCCAATATTTCAAGATGGTAGAAATTGCCAGCACGTGGGCTGTAAGGAACAAAACGGCGAAAATGGCTATGCTGATTGCGGTCATGGCCTCTCCTTAAATAAGGTTGTTAAAAGGTTGTTGCAGCAAAGTATAATTTCAGCTCATTCGGTCAACTCCGATACAGCCTAAGCGAGGGGCGATTGGGCTATCCCCTTGTGTTAACACTCGTTACATGAATTGACAGACTGAAAACTTTAACCCGCCCTGGCTGCATGCTCAAAAAACAAATCTCTCATACCTTTGAAATTCCCCTACCGCTGCTCGCGCAGGCAAGAGAGGTGCGCTACCAAAAACTGGAACTGTGGCCTGAAGTCGAAGAGCTCAAGGAATTGCGCCGCGAGCAGCAGGAGCAACAGCTTACGATCGAGAGAGGCATCCGGCTGAAAAATACCCTGCCGGCAGCAGTGCGCAAAGTCATGAACCTAGAAACCCTGTCTGTTACCGAACTGGTGATCTACCATATAGCAGCTCAAGAAATCCGTACTGAGGCCTATATGAATCTCTTTGACGGTAAGATCATCTTTCGCCAGACAGGGCGTTACCACAGTACCAGCCCGCAATCCTGCCGGCGCGACCTGCAGATTGAAACCGCAGCAAATGTTCCACTATTTGGGAACATGATTGAAAAAGTGCTGGTCTCTGAATTCAGCAAGAGGTCGGATGAAGACCGGGATATGCTACTGAAGTTTGCAGCAGATATCCCCCCAACATGACAAAAAAGCCACCTTAAGCGGCTTTTTTGTTCCCTTAACTTTCAGTTCTCAAGGGTGCAGGCCGCGAGGTCCTTCGTAGATCACCCGGGGGCGGAATAAGCGGTTGTTCTCTTGCTGTTCCATGTGGTGGGCAACCAAACCGGCCGTGCGAGAACACAGGAAGATCGGCGTGTACAGATCGATAGGTACATTGATGAGGTAGTACAGCAGCGCAATAGGATAGTCCGCATTGGGGAACAAGCCCTTCTCCCGCTCCATCACGTTGGCGATAGTGGTGTAGATTTCTGCCAAATCTTTTCCTTCTGGCTTGAGGTGTGCCAGTTGGGGAATGTAATCTTTCAGCAGGTAAGCCCGTGGGTCATACTTCTTCATATACACGCGGTGGCCAAAACCCATGATCTTATCTTTGCGCGCCAATTTGTCCATAATGTAGCTTTCAGCAACCCGGGGGCCACCTTTTTCCATCACTTCAAGGAACATCTTCATAGCCGCTTCGTTAGCGCCACCATGCAGCGGGCCTTTCAGTGACGCCACGGCAGAAGCTACCGAGCCATAGATGTCTGACAAGGTCGAAGCGACTACCCGCACTGCGAAAGTTGAGTTAGGCATCTCATGCTCAATATAAGCAGTGAGGATTTTATCCAGCGTATCCGTTTCCACGTCAGACGGCTTACTACCTTTAATCATATAGATGAAGTTTTCAGCATAGCCTAGAGACTTATCGGGTTTCACAAAAGGCATTTTGTGGATCGCGCGAAAGCTGTTCACTGCAATCGTAGGAGCTTTTGCAAGAATTTTAAGCGCCTTCTCTTCATTGGTTTTAGTAGAGGTATCCATCAAATAATCAGGATCTTCATAGCCAGCAAGGAAAGAAATACCGGTACGCAGGGCATCCATTGCCTGGGTAGTGGCTGGCATCAGTTGGAACATTTTATACATATCCTCGGGGATGTCAGCCATGGCCATGAGCTTCTTTTCAAACTCACGCGCTTCTTCTTTAGAAGGTAGCTTGTCATAAACCAACAGGTGTGCTACCTGTATGTAAGATGTCTTCTGGATCAGCTCGATCAGATCATACCCGCGAACTATGATCTGCTCTTCTTCTGTATCGAGATACGAAAGTTTAGTGATCGCCGCGATCACCCCTTCGAGTCCCGGTTTGTAATTTGGATTGCTCATGTTTTCTCCTTCAGGTTAATTTTTAAAATGTAGTATTTCCATATTTAAATAAAGCGGCTTTGGGCAACACCTTCATCAAACTGGCCATAACCTGCATAATCGAGCAGCTCATAGAGCTCCTGGCGGGTCTGCATTCGGTCAACCATCCTGACCTGCGAGCCTTCGTTTTTAATCATAAGAAAGACTTCTTCTACTGCTTTCATGGCAACCCGCAGGGACGTCACCGGATAGATGACAATTTTATAGCCCCACTCTGCAAACTGTTTTGCGGTATAATAGGGCGTTTTACCAAATTCCGTCATGTTAGCCAGCAAGGGCACTTTCACCTCGGCAGCAAAGTAACGAAACTCCTCTTCAGTTTTCAGCGCCTCGGGAAAGATAATATCCGCGCCGGCATTGACATACTGTTTAGCGCGCCTGATAGCTTCTTCAATCCCGAAGATTGCGTGGGCGTCGGTACGGGCAACCATCAGCAGATCTTTTCTGGTCTTTACAAAAGCTTCGATTTTACGGCACATATCCTCACTACTGACCAGTTCTTTACCCTCAAGGTGACCGCATTTTTTCGGCAACTTCTGGTCTTCCATTTGGATGGCAGCAGCGCCAGCTTCTTCTAATTCATAGGTAGTACGCGGCACATGGAGTACTTCACCAAACCCAGTATCGACATCCACTATGATTGGCAGATCTGTTGCGCGGAACAAATTTCTGACATAGTCAGCTAACTCGGTAACCGTAAAATAGCCTAGGTCGGGCATAGCCCGGCTGGCAGAAAAAGCAGCACCGGAAACATAGAGCGCTTCAAAGCCGGCTTTCTTAGCTGCCCGACCAGTCAGGGCATCATGAGCACCGGGTGTCTGGAGGATCCCAGGCTGGGCCAACAATTTTTTTAGCCGCTGCGGGGCATCATAGGTACGTCGTTCCAACATCCATGCCATAACTGTGGAAAGTATTTTTCGGCAAGACAGTGCGACAAGGAAAAAGAGTTAAAAAGGGAAAAATCCTTTACAGCGAACCTTGAGCTAATCTTACTTCCCGCCATGGCCCTGCCTTCAGTAAACCAAAAGAAAATTTCTTTCCGTGCGACCAAGCCTACCACCTGCCCGGTCTGCGGCCAGAAACATTTTAAAGAAGAAATGCTTTCGGGCAGTGGACGTCTGATTGCCGGTAAACTCACCCCAGAACTACGCCGACTTTATGAACATAACAAGAAATGGGGACGGGTTAACCCCCTCGACTACGCCGTACAGACCTGCCCCAGGTGCCTTTACTCGGCATACCCCAAGGATTTTGAAAGTGTCACCCCAGCAGAGTTACCCGGCCTCAAAGCCTCAATGGCCCACCGGCAAAACCTGATTATGACCCTGTTTGGCAAATTGGATTTCAATGAGAACCGCAACCTGCTTTCAGGCTGCGCGTCTTTTATTTTAGCAGTTGATTGCTACCACCTGCGGGTAGCGGATGTCGCCCCAACCCCCAAAAAGGCAATCTCTGCCATCAGAGCCGCCTGGTTTCTCGATGACCTCTTCCAAGATGCCCCTTACCGGCCTTACGACAAGGCGCGCGACTTCTACTATATGGAAGCAGCCAAGCTCTACCGCAAAGTGCTTGAGCTGATGCAAACCGGCGGCGAACCAATCGATGCCGCCGCCAGTATGTTAGGCCCTGACCTGGACAATAACTGGGCCTATGATGGAGTTACTTACCTCAATTCCTACCTCACCAAAAAATATATCGACCAGTTAGCACCTGACCCCCAAAAGAAGCTCGCATTGCTCGATGTCACCAAACGCTATTTGTCAAAACTCTACGGCAGCGGAAAAGCCAGCAAGAGCAAACCTTCTGTCATTATTGATATGGCCAAGGATCTCTATGATGAGATGAGTGCTATGATTGACCAACTCAACGCCCAATTGAACCCACCTGCTCCAGCCTGAGGAAAGATAACGCGACAAATGTACCACTCCCCGGCGGCTTAGCCGAGTTTTAAGAAAGCATAAAAATAGCGGCAAGGGGTTAATTTTTAGACAACTACCAGACGATATTTATAGTGGATCTACCATGATTCCAAGGAGGGAGTATGGACATCCGACCTGACACTATGGTTAGTTACCAACTACTGTCACTGCCAATGAAAATTGCGCAGATGCAGCAGACGCATTCGCAGAGAATGCTGGATATGGCCATAACCAATAAAGTCGAAGCCATCCTGCAAGCAAACCGGGCCAATGCCGTCAATCTGCTGGCCTGAAAAGGTTTACGGGACATTTGACAGTTTACCACCTGTCAATCCATGGCTGAAATAAAAACCCCCGCACGCCTGCTGACCCAAACTGCTGCACTGCTGGCGCTGGCCTTGGCGGCGGGGCACCTTTCCTTGCAGGCCTACAGCCGTGACCTTGCCGAAGGAACCATAAATCCGGTCGCTGCTGGCCAGGGCGGCATTGGTACAACTGTCTTTCAACCTGCAGAAGGTGCGGCGTTTAACCCGGCCAACCTCGGTCCCTTAGAACGCACTGGCGGCGGGTTGAACTTTGGCTTTGCCGACAACCTGTTTGCCTTCCAGGGTATGTTTTTTCTGCCCAGCAGCCTCGGTGTCTTGGGGATATCCCCCCTTATCATTCGTGACAGCGTACCGGGAGATCTGGATCTCTACGTTGCGCTCCCCTTTGGTTATGCCCGTAACCTAACAGATCGACTTTCTTTTGGTTTTTATCTCAAGCCCGCTTATGGCAGCGGCGATGGCGGAAGCTTTTTAGGCCTTGGCCTGGAACCATCCCTGCTGTATAATACCCAAAGCAATCTGTCGCTCATCCAAAACTTCGGCTTCTATAACTTTTCATTTTATTTTCAACCGCGCAATCTGTCGCTGAACTTCGGTAACAGCGATATTGCCCCACGCCCCGCCCTGCATGTTGGCCTGCAGAGTGGTTTTTTCCGCTCCGGCCTATGGCAAGCCAACTGGTACGCTGAGACCTATGGTATTAATCGCTTTGATACCTTTCCAGTACTTGGTGGGTTGAGCCTGCAATACTGGTACCTGTTTTTCCGCATCGGGGGGATGTACACATCAGAAAACCAGCTACACCGAGGGGTCTCCCTCGGCGGCGGCATGGACATCCCCTTTGAGCAGGGAAATGTCGCCCTGCACTATGCACTGTTACCTCCTTTTCGCGAACGAAAAGAAATGGTTCACTTTGTCTCAGCCTATGGCAGCTTCGGCTCTATAGATCGTGAAGGCCCTGTGATTGACCTCAAAACCGATGTCACAGCCTTTTCACCTGACGCCAATGGTAGTAACGACTATGTGCACTTTGACATCAAAGTCAGCGACCGCAGCGCAATCCGCGACTGGCGCCTTGAAATCAGAAATTCAGCGGGTATTCCCGTTCGCGTCTTTGAGAATGACCGACGGCAGGTAGAAAGCAAATTCGGCATAAAAGACTTCTTCAGTCATTTCTTCACTGGACGCGAAGCGCTTATTGTGCCGCGGCGCATCCGCTGGGATGGCACTGGCGACGCCATAAGTATAGAGCAGGCCACAAAAGAAGAAGGCCAAGAGCGACCGAAATCCATTCTGCCAGATGGGGAATATTCCTATACCATGACGGCCACCGACATCCACGGCAATCCATCGCGGCAGGTAACTGGCTCGCTCATGCTCGATACATCCCCACCGAAAATGAAAGTGCATGTCGAAGATAAAGTGTTCTCGCCAAATGGCGATGGCATACAGGATGAACTGAAAGTTGACTTGCAATTTACTGGGATGAAAGATGACAATTATCTAATTAGCATTGAAGACAGCCGCGGCGTCATGGTGAAATCAACAGCGTTTACCGGTCTAGCTGCCCCACCCCGTTTTGTATGGGACGGCAATGATGACTACGGCAACGAGGCGCCTGAAGGGCTTTACACGCTCCGAATTACCGGCACTGACGCAGCAGGCAACAGCGCCCACATCAAGATTGCAGGCATTACCCTGGTCCGCCGGGTGGATATCGTGGAGCTGCAGTTGTCTAATACCGGCTTTTCACCCAACGGGGATGGCCGCCACGACACCCTGACTATTAGACCTGTGATTCCTGAAAAATCCGGCTTGGAGTACTGGGAAATTGTCGTGACGCGCAAGCACCCCGAACCCGATCGCCCTAAGCCCGATCTCATTGTAGAATGGAATGGCGTTACGGGTGAATCCATCCCGAAAGAAATTATTTGGGATGGCCGAGATGGCGCTGCCCGATTAGTCGCTGACGGAATTTACTATATTGCCATGCGGGCCACCTATGATTCAGGCAACCGCCCGACATCGCGGGTGCATCCGGTCATTGTTGACAATACTCCACCCATAACTGCAGTTGAGTCAGACCTGCCGGTTTTTTCTCCCGATGGGGATGGTATGGACGAAGAACAGGTCTTTCGTTTGGACATACAGGATGCCTCTGAGCTAGCAGAATATCGGCTGAATATCTATGAGATCCAGTACGATGAAAACGACAAGAAATCCCGTATCCCATTTAAGGTATTTTCCGGTATCGGCTCCTATCCCACCAAGATCTACTGGGACGGCAAGAGCGATAGCGGTAACCTGGTGGAAAGCGCGACCTGGTATGAGTATGAGCTTACCGCAATGGACGCTTACGGTAATCTATCAGTAACGGCTCCAGGCCGCTTTGAAACGGATATTCTGGTTATCCAGACTGAACGCGGTCTCAAAATTCGCCTGTCCGCCATTGAATTTGATACCGGCAAAGCGACAATTAAAAAGAAAACCTACCCTCTGCTAACGAAACTCGCCCGCACCTTGCAGCGCTATCCGGCTTACCGCATCAAAATTGAAGGTCACACCGATAATGTCGGCGCCGAAGAATTTAACTTGAAATTATCCGAAGACCGAGCCCGCGCCGTCATGAACCATTTAATACAGGAAGGGATTGAACCGACCCGTCTGTCCTTTCAGGGGATGGGGGAAGTACATCCTCTGCTGCCAAATACCAACTGGTACAACCGCAGCCGCAACCGTCGGGTAGAATTTATTCTGATTCGTTAGGGGACTCTGCCTGCTTTTTCCCAGAGTTTCTCAAGGTCATAAAACGCCCGTTTTTCAGCAGTAAAAAGGTGCACAACAATTTCACCGTAATCGAGGATCTGCCAACCAGATTCAATTTCTGCTGAAATGTTATTTAATGGCCGGTATCCGGCAGAGCGCATAAGATCGGCAGTTTCATTGGCCAGGTTTTTGACATGCAGCGGCGAAAGGGCAGTTGCCAGCAAAAAATAATCGAGGTAACCTGAAACTTCCCGCAGATCGAGAATCACAATGTCTTCAGCTTTGCGGCTGTCGAGAGTCTCCCTGAGCTGTTTTAGCAGCTTAACGGCAGCCGGCTCTTCAGCATTGAGCTTAGCCGCGCCTTTAGTTGTTTTAGCCAGCCCTGCATCTTTCTTTGCTATGGTCTTTTTTTCTGTCTTCAACGTCGATTTACGTACCTTGCCGGCTGTCGCTGTTTTGTGTTGTTTTTCGCCTTTGGGAACGCTGCGCTGGGGTGTAACGGTTGTTCGGCTATGGGACTTTTGCGATGCTTTTTTTGTCTCGCTGCTTTTCTTTTTTTCTGTCTTGGCAGCTGATTTTTTTTCAGCTTTAGGCGGCTCTTGCGGGGCCTGTTTTACTGCGCCAGCTTTGGGCAGTTTATCTATCTTGCCAGCGCCTTTCGGTGGCTTTACCGGAACTCTTGTCGGCTTTTCTTTTAGGGTATTCGTCGTAATCTTTTTACGCACTGGCATCAATTCTCCAGATTTAATTTTTTGTAATCCGCTCCGAGAATAAGGATCGCATCGGTGAAATGAGCACGGTTCACCGCATGATAGGCTTTTTCTATTCCAAGCATTCGACTGACTGATTCCAGATAAAATACATTCCCGTTGGTATCAAGCAGAATTGTGTTAGGGTAGTCATGACGATCCGCATTGGCAAACTCCAGAATCTGGATTCCCTTGCGTGACAGCCTGGCACGCAGTTCGCGGGCCAGGTTTGGCACCATCGTACCATTCTTGACTTCCATTTTAGGCGCTTCTTCCAGGTACGGGTTATCTTTCTGGGTAAGCTGCCGACGGTAATTTTTCAGATAGAGGGCTGTAGCCTCAGTGTCGATTACAAAATCATCCTTTACTCGCTTTACCGGAATTTCCATGAGCATCGGCAACCATCCCTTGCCAGCAAAAAGTGTGTCACCGAGAAACATCATCTCTTTCATGGCGAGATCTGTACTGACTCCGGCGGTGGCACGCGACAAAACTACACGCAACAACTCCCATTTCGAACGGCGCTGTTTCCACAAATTCAGCAGCAGACTGTAATGCCGGAATAACTGGAAGGCGGGGGAATACTCATTTTTACCTTCAGGAACGGCCAGCAGACGACGGGTAAGCAGTCCATCCAAAATAAACTCGCCCACCGGCAATTCCTCGCCCGCTAACCGATCAGAAGGTTGCAGGTAGAACGGTAAACCTTCCATGAGATCTACCAGGCGCACCATATCATCCACTGAAACAGAAAAATGAAAAGGGATTTCAATCCCCAAAACTGTAGCAAGCGTATTGGCCGTTTTCTCGTGACCATCAGTTAAGATCGCCTCAGCCAGTGTCGGTTTGCCCTCCTCTAATCTGGTCTGTGGGAAAAAAGATATAAAGCCAATACGGCCTGTCTGGGGATAGACACTCGCAATAGACAAAAAACGGACACTACGGGTTTTTTGGCCCTCATAAACGCCAGTTACCAGCACACCGAAAGGTTGCTCGTCGGCAAAATATTTTTCAACCTGGCTACGGTTGATATATTTATAGATCAATACCCCCATAAGGGACGCCAGAGCGATGATGACAGCCAGCGCAGCCACCAAAATGACAATCGACTTCCACCTTGCCGGCGTCTGCACTGGGCCACGGTACATCATCTGCGCACTAAATAGTCGTAATACAGAAGTGTATCGGGGTGGATGGTACCGTTTTTCTCAATGACATGCACCAAGGAACGTTTAACTTTCATAAGGCATAAGGCCTGCAGATCTTCACTGAGCAGGCTATCGGCCTCTTCTTCAGGTAGCGACCCGAGCATATCCGCGGCAAAGACTACGCGAGCCACCGGCCCCATATCGGGATGACCGGTAGTATGGTAAGCTGCTGCTTCGGCAACCTGCGGATCGTCAATGTGAAACCTTTCTTTGGCCAGTAAGGGCGCACTCTTAGAATGCAGTACCGGAGCCGGGATGGAGAAATATTCTTCGGGCATGCCATGGCGGCGAAAGAGGTCGAAATGAAATTCTTTTTTCTCTTCTTTAGTAATATCATGTATCAGAGCAGCAACCACCGCTTTCCGGCGGCTGACAGCATCACCGGCCAAGCAGCGGGTTGCCAGATGCCATGAATAGCGCATTACCCGGCCAATATGCTGCTGGCGGTATTCTGACAGGTTTGCACTTAGGTAATCCACCACTTCTGCCATTTCAGGCCCGGCTAAATCGCGAACCTCTTCATCTATCGCATGCGCCATACCGATAGTGCGGATTTGCCTATGAATACCTTCTGTCAACCTGCTTTTCACCTAACCCGGGGAGTGACCCCCAAATCCACCAAAGGGGTCACTAAAAAGCTGAATGAAACTTGCCTAGAACTAGATCCACAAACACGAATATGACAATCCGTTCTGCGCAGACGGTGCCAATACAATTGCCGCACGATCACCGGTAAGCCCTTACAAAAAATTCGCCGGCCCTTGATTACCGCTCTATGCTCATCTCCACCGGTATAATTACAGTAGATCGGAAATATTTGGCCGGGCGATTTCAAGGCGATATATAGCAAAATGCGCTTTCGCAATATGAGTAAGCCCAAAGCTGGCGATATCCCCAAGGCGCTAGCCCTCGAGATGGAGTACCGGCAGACAGAAAAACCGCTGGCATTCCCTAAAGGGTGAGAATTGTAGGGAGGGCCATCCCCCAAGTGCTGGCCATAGGTCGTTGAGTCGTGGCGCCGGGTCTAATGGTTAGGGCAGGCGGATTTCTTTTTCTGCGATTCGCTATTGATATATCATTATCATTAATTCTTGACAGGTGAGGGGCATTGGTTATTGTAGCCTTATGGCAAAGCAAAAGAACAAGTTACCGGTAACAGTTATCTCGGGTTTTTTAGGCGCTGGTAAAACCACGCTCTTAAACCACCTGTTAGCCAATAAAGAAGGCCGTCGTATTGCGGTCATTGTCAACGACATGTCGGAAGTGAATATTGATGCTGCTATTGTAGAGCAAGGTGGCTTTAAGCGTACTGAAGAGAAATTGGTTGAAATGTCCAATGGCTGTATTTGCTGTACCCTGCGTGAAGATTTACTTGTAGAGGTCTCCCGTTTAGCCCAAGAAGGGCGTTTTGACAATATTGTCATTGAATCCACAGGTATTTCAGAACCCTTGCCGGTAGCTGAGACCTTTACCTTTGAAAATGAAAATGGCGTAAGTTTAAACGACATCGCCCAATTAGACACTATGGTAACTGTCGTAGATGCAGTAAATTTTCTTGCTGATTACAACAGTTATGACTCGTTGAAAGATCGCCGCATGGAACTAAACGATGAGGATGAACGTGATGTGGTCAATTTACTGGTAGATCAAATTGAATTTGCCAATGTCATTTTACTGAATAAAACAGATTTGGTCTCTGCCGAAGAATTAAAAACTATTTATGGTATTCTTTTGAAACTCAATCCTACGGCAGAAATTATTGCTACCCAAAAAGCACGGGTGCCCCTTGAAAAAGTACTCTCCACAAAAAAATTTTCTTTTGCTGAGGCTGCACAAAATCCCGGTTGGCTTAAAGAATTGCGTGGTGAGCATACTCCCGAAACCGAAGAGTATGGTATTGATAGTTTTGTCTATCGGGCACGGCGGCCCTTCCATCCCCAAAGATTTCATGACTATCTGCAAAATGGTTTTCCTAATGTAATACGCTCTAAAGGCTATTTTTTTATTGCAACCCGCCCCGAAATTGCCTGGCTATGGTCCCATGCAGGCAAGTTATCGAATATCGAAATGGCAGGCTATTGGTGGAAAGCCATCCATAAAGACCACTGGCCTACCGACAGAGAGACGTTAAAAGCAATTGAAAAAAACTGGCAAGAGCCGTGGGGCGATGCGCGGCAAGAGATTGTCATCATTGGCCGTGGCATGAACCCCGCTGGGATAACTCATGAGCTAAATCGTTGCCTCATTACCGATGAGGAATTACAGCAGTTTGACGATGAAACCATCCGCTCATGGCCTGATCCTTTTCCGGCGGATGAACTAACAGAACAGACAGCCTCTTAAAAGAATAAACCAAAGTATAGGAGAAGTATAAATGAAAATAAAATATTTTTTAGTTACTTTACTGGTAGTGGCTTGTAGCGACAAATTTCACGAAAAATTAAATGCCGAGCACGCCCGTCTTGAAGCTGAGTTTGCGCAAATGCAAGCAGAACACAAAAAAAGAGCTGCCGAGCATGAAGAGCTGGAAAAAAAGTTAGCTCACCTTTCACATAAGAAAGAGTATGCCGCAATACTCAAGCGCTATGCCGAGATAAAAAAACAGCACCAACAAGTTATGCAGCGACATAGAGAGCTGAACCAAGAGCATGCTCAATTAGAAGTACAACATGCTGCAGGTAAAGATCGCGCCCAAATTGAACGTGACCACCAGCGCATCTTAGCTGAACATGAAACTATCAAAAAAGAGCACCAGCAGATGATGGCAGAGCATGACAAGATTTTCTCTGAATTGCAGTCCTTACAATAAAACTTTTCCATATTGCCTTGCGGTTTAAGCCGCAAGATGGGTTAGGTAATAGGCGCTGCTATAGAATCTATTGCTAAAAATAAGCGGCCTGTATCTGTGGCCAATAAGGGTGGTGAGCGGTGAACCGCCCCTAAGCCTTCATTGCCAGGATATAAATTGCCTTTCATAATAGCAATCTCACCGGCACGCAAGCTCTGGATTGGCCTACCTGGTATATGCCCCTCGTTGGTGCCTTTGCCAAGCCCTTCTCGGTTGACATCCTCATTGAGTAAAAATTCTGTGCCCTTGCCAATAAAAGTACATACTAAGCGTAAGTAGTTGTGATCGGCGTGAAAGAGCCGACAATGGTTATTTTGGATGTGACTGAAGACCACCTGTGCTGTATCTTGCTGGCTGAGCAGGAGCATGAACTCGAAAAGCGGTTGGATTTCTGAAAGTACCATGGCGATATCATTTTTAGCAAGAGAGAATTGTTGTAAAAACGTTTGCAGTTGCCTCGGTACTTCAGCGGCGCTAAGGGTGGCCCGCCATTGGCCACGCATGGCCGCCCTGACGGCTGCCCAGGCAGGATTTGCCGGGCGGCTATAGATAACCATATTCACGTTGGGCTCTAAAATAGCAGTGAGATCCTCCCAATTACGACAAAATAAAATGGCTGGATAGTCAATCGTTACCATAGTTAACCTCTATACGTACCGCAGATGCTTTGTAAATGATAATAATATATCATTATTATTTAGAAAAGGCTATTTAAGGTTATTTAAGTTTTTGTTACTTACTTGTCGAAAAATAAAAATAAAAAACGTCAAAAGGTAGTAACCTTAAAAAATTATACTTACTCATATACAGGAGTTAATAATGAAACAAAAAAAATGGATTCTCTCTCTATTAGGTTTTTGGCTTGCGATCCCGCCGCTGTGGTCACAACCAGTAACCATACGTGACACTGCCGCTAACAATGACGAATTGGTCGATATTGTTTATTTAAACGATGGCAGTAAACTGATGGGGCATATTAAAGATATGGATAGCCAGCGCCTCATCATGGAAGTACAGGGGGCCAATGTGCAGGTTGACGCTAAAAAAGTAGAGCGAGTTAGTCGTAATGTCAACTTAAATCCCGATGCCAATAAGCCGCGGTTAGCTGAAATTACGTTAAAAGATAAATGGGTGCTTGTTGGCCAGATAAGCCGCACCGAAGGGGAAAATACCTATATCCAAACGGGGGGCTCTGAGGTAAGCATTAGAACAAATAATATTGTCTCCATGCGTTATATCGATGCCGACCAAGTTAAGTTAAAAGAAATAGAAAAATCCCGCAAAGCTGGTTTTGAAGTAGCCCTTAAGGGAGGCTCACACTATTACCAAACAGCAACATTTGAAAATACCCTTAAACCCGGTTTCTTTGCCTTGGGGCAACTCAGTTTACCGCACTGGTTTATTGCACCGGCAAAGCTTAACCTGCAATTGGGAGTGCAGAGCGGCTATATTAGCAATGTTGGTAAAAAAGCCAATACCCGAATTGATCTTATTCCAACGACGGTAATTTTTGATGTGATTTACCCGGTGCCACGCACTCGTTTGGATCTCTCACTAGGTTTGCTTGGCGGTGGTAACATTACCCGAGTTATTACCAGCAATACAGAAAAAGTCTCTTTAGACCCTTCTTATGGCAGTGAATTGGCGATTCGCTACCACTTGACATCCCAAATTAGCTTGCGTATTGGGGGGCAATGGTATGGTATTTACCAACCCCAGGCAACCTTAAACCACTGGGGCAATTATTTAGCTGTGGGCTATCGGATATAATTATCAGGAGGTAACAAATGAAACGTTTATTTTACTTTTTCTTTAGCACTATTTTTCTGGCAAGTTGTACGAGCGATCCGGAAACTTTCCAGTTAGCGAAAGCGACACTTAAACCTCCAGTGACTACTACTGCTGGTAGTGATGCTACGGATAGCGCGGCCGCGCTGTTAGCTAAAAAGAAACGCAGCATTTGGTTAGTAGGTGGCAGCAAAGCCACGGGACCTGCAGCCATCGAACCTGCTTACGCGGTAGCAGAAGGTGCTTTTAGCAAACGACTTGACTACTATGACCCGCAAGAGAATAACTGGGGCACTGTCTATGATCCTGCTTATAGCGGCTGTGGTAGTGAAGGGGTTGAGTGCTACTCAGGTACTTACACGCCCGTGCTGATGGCTTGTTATGCCGGCTATAATGGCAAAATCTATGTGGTAGGTGGCTTGCAGGAAAATAATACCTTTAATAGCTCTGCCCCCACCAACTTAGTGCAGATCTATGACATTGAAAACAACAGCTGGAGTACGGGCAGCAATATGCCTTTAGCCGTCAGTGCCGCTTCCTGTGCGCAGCAGAAGAACTATATTTACGTTCACGCAGGCTCTACTGCTAATGCCAATGCTTTTACCATAAACAATGCTGGCAATATCATCATGCGCTATGATATGAGCAGCAATAGCTGGGGTAGTATTGCCGCAGGTGCTGCTCCAGCAGCCCCTGCTAACGCAACCGCCAGCACCGAGGCCTGCATGGTCAGTGATGGCTTCTCTCTTTACAAAATAAATGGTAAGACAGCTGCCGCTACCTTAGGAGCTGTGGCCTCTTTTGCTGCCTATAATGTCTTTGCCGGCGCCTATGGCAATATCACCTTCCAAGCGCCAGCAGTTTTGCGGGTGGGGGCGAGCTGCCTGTGGCTTCCGGCAACAGCTGACATACCCGCGCGTATTATCTCTATTGGTGGCTTAGGGGGCGCTAATCTTACGGGAAACACAACAGCCATTTCTATCTTTTACAATACAGGTGCTAGCGTGGCCCGCCAAGATACTTTTTTCTATTACTCGCCCTACCAAAGTGCAGCGGTGGCTGGTACCAACTTACCTGCCGCCCGTAGCCATGGAGCTGCTGCTGTTAAGGGGAAAACCATGTATTACTTTGGCGGCAATAGTGCTGCAGGAGCAATAGCTAACCCTACGCCCACCAATAACGTATATGCTGCCGATGTAGAGCTACCCTTCTGGCTCAATAAAATTCCCTTTACTACAACCAATATTCCAACCATGCCCGAAGCACGCTGGGGGCATGGAGCAGTTACTGTAGAGTAAGTTATATGAAACAGACCATTGCTCTTTGCAGTGTCGCCTTAGCCCTTCTGTTTTGCTCCAGCTCGCAAGAGCTGGAGTTAGGCGGGCAAAAAGAATGGCGCCAGAACAATGAACTAATTGGCAAAATTGTCCGCACGGGTGAAAATAGCTATGATTTTATTGAAGATAAAGATGGGGATGGCATTGCCGAAAAAATTTTTCGGGTAGAAAATGACCAACTGCAAGAAATCCGCTATTTTAACCCCAATGGCAGCTTAAAACAAAAGATTAACTACTTTCAAGGGGCCCCCGCCTCAAGTACTGTATTTCATGAAGATGGCAGTGTAAAGGGCATTGCTTATTTTGACAGTAATAACCAGGTCTCCGTTGTGGAATTGCCGCAAATCCGCAAAAAAGTGGAATTTCGTTGAATGCTCTTAAGCAACGACAAAACCCTGCCTAATACATTAGCCAACCTTCTTAAAAAAAGCTTTACATTATGTGCCTGACTCCTTGTAGGTGAACCTAATGTTTGGTGAACAAACACAAACAACATTAGGCCGGTGTATTCTGTGCCTAATGTTGTTTACTTTAAACTGGTAAACTAATAAACACCGGAGGAATGTATGGCAACCGACAATTTCAAACCAATCAACGATATGTTAGATAAGGCTCGTAAATTTGTTGAAGAGCAAAAGGGCCAATGGGATCACCTGCAATGGAACCAACTATTAAATGACCTACAAAAGAAAGGTTTAGAACTCAGTGACGAGGCAAAACATCGTTTTGGCGAAGTACTTGAAGGCATGAAAGGTATCTACCACCAAGCAAGCCAAACGGAAGGCGTCAGCAAAGTACTCAATACCATCAAAGAGCAGGCCATTGAATTTGTGCAAGCCAATAAAAATGGCTGGGATCACAGTGCCTGGGAAAAATTATTGGCGGATATCAAGAGCAGCGGGGTCAACCTAACCGATGAGACTAGAACTTATCTGGGTAATTTAGTAGAGGCCTTGCGAAAACTCAGTAACACTAACCCCGGCGGCCCAACAACCTAAAACCGGTTGACGCGTTTTAACAAACAAACAGCAATTAGCGCATCAGATGGCTGGTGCGCCTGTTGCCTGCTACGACCAACCTAAAGACACCTGCTTACCCCGGGGGGCTGCTTGCCAAACTATAAGAATATCCCCCATAGCTTTAAGAAGAATTGCCTGTACAAAGCAAAACGTAAAATTGGCAGATAATTACTTTCCATAATACTTTATCCAAAAGAAATCCTTAATATTCTTAGAAATTCTCAGGCGATATGTTAAAAACAGTTTAAACATTAAACCTAACTTGCCGATGCACACATAAAGGGTCATGGATATCAAGATGAGAAGCCAATTTAAAGAATTGCTCAAAAACGCAGGGGGAGAAGATTTAGCCTGGATGCAGGGCTATCTCGAAGCGCTGCAGGATGTACGGCAACAGGCTCTACCGGTGGTTCAGTCAAACAAAAGCGAGCTACCCGTTGAGACGCCGGATAGGGTCATGTCTGTCAGTGGTCCTGTTGTGCCAGATAGGGCTACTCTACCACCAGACGTTAACTCTTCAGCAAATTTTAGCAGCGCTTTGGTAATTTATGGCACCGAGACTGGCAACTCCCAAAAAGTCGCAACGGGGATTAACCAAAAGCTGAAGAATGCCGGCCTGAAAACAAAGTTAGTTTCCACCAGCATGGTAAAACTTGACGAACTTTACAAAGCTGAGCTCATTGTAATTGTCTGTAGTACTCATGGGGATGGCGAGCCACCGGCAGCGGCGCTGGCCTTTTATAATGCCTTAAAAAACGCCACGGCTGCTATGAACTCGCAGTATTATGCAGTTTTAGCATTAGGAGATTCATCCTACCCTTTATTTTGCCAGACGGGTAAGGATATTGATGTATTTTTTGAGAGGTTAGGTGCCAGGCGGTTATTGCCGGTAGGTACTTGTGATGTCGATTATGCTGCTACGGCCGAAGCTTGGGGCAATGAGCTTTTAGCGGTAGTCACCGCGGGTAAAAACAGCCAGCCGCTTGAAACGGCAAAAGCGACGGTTTCTTCGTCGTTAGCTATGGCAGCATATTCCAATGGCAGCCCTTCTGCAGCAGCGGTGATGGTCGCTCCTTCGCGGGTAGCAGTAACGCCACAGGGGGGGTACAGTGGCACCATTCGCTGCAACTATGCCTTAACGGATGCCCGGGCAAGCAAAGAGATCCGCCATATTGAAATAGAATGCCAAACACCTATTGATTACCTACCGGGGGATAGTGTGGCGGTGGTGCCTTGTAATGACCCTGCTGCTGTAGCGGATGTCTTGCGCGCCTTGCGGTTAGATCCCCACCAAGAAATTACCTGGCGGGGGATTACAGCTTCCTTAAAAGAGCTATTGCAAAACCGCATTTCCATTCGCTATTTACCGGCGCGGGTCATGAAGCAGTATGAAAATTTAACTTTAAAAAAATTGCCTGAAGTAAGGATGGATTTAATTGATATTTTGCAGTATTTCCCACCGAACGAGGCCATTGACAAAACTAACATTATTAAAATTTTAGAACCCATTACGCCACGTTACTATTCCATTGCTTCTTCCCCTGCTTACCATGGCCGCAATGAAGTGCACCTCACTGTAGCAGATGTACAGGTTGAGGCCTGGCGGCGCACCTACAAGGGGCTTTGCAGTGGTCACTTGTTTAGTTGTGCGGAAGGAGAAGAAATCCCTTTTAAAATTCAAAAAAATGATAATTTTCGTTTACCAGAAAGTGATAAAGACATCATTATGATTGGGCCCGGTACGGGGATTGCGCCTTTCCGTTCGTTTTTGTATGAACGCGAAGCTTTAGGGCATACTGGCAGAAACTGGCTTTTCTTTGGTAACCGGAATTTTGCCTATGATTTTCTGTACCAAACGGAACTATTGGCGCTTTTTGATTCGGGGCTGTTAACTAAAATCAACACAGCTTTTTCTCGCGATAATGATCACAAAATATATGTGCAGCACCGTATGCTGGCAAATTCTAAAGAAATTTATGATTGGATTGACAACGGTGCTTATGTCTATGTCTGTGGTTCCAAATATCCCATGAGTAAAGATGTGGATGAAGCCCTGTTTCGTATTATCGAAAAAGAGCGGCGCAATGGCCGCAAAGATGCTGAAGAATATTTCAATACTCTCATGGAAACGGGGCGTTACAAGAAGGATGTCTATTGAGTTATGGCAACACCGAAAGAGTCGCCCGTTGAGAAAATAAAACGCGAAAGTAATGGCCTGCGTGGCACCTTAAGAGAAAGTTTAGCGGATGAGCATACGGGTTCATTACGTGAGGCCGACCAAAACATCATTAAATTCCACGGTATTTACCAACAAGACGATCGCGACCGTCGTCTTGAGCGTGAAGAGCGCAAGCTGGATAAGGCCTGGTCCTTTATGATCCGCTTACGCATTCCGGGGGGGATGATTGGTCCGGTACATTATGAGCAGGCACAACACGTAGCGGGTAAATATTCTACCGGCACCATTAAGATCACGAGTCGGCAAACCATCCAACTGCATGGTATATTAAAATCAAATTTAAAGCCAACCATAAAATCTTTTAATGAAGTATTTCTCGATTCGATTGCCACCTGTGGCGATATTAACCGCAACGTCACGACAACTGCCAACCCCGCTCATTCAGAGCACCACGACGAAATTAACGCTTTGGCCAAACAAATTAGCGCCATGTTGTTACCGAAAAGTCGTGCTTACTATGAAATTTGGCTGGGAGAAGAGAAAATTGCTGAAAAAACAGAAGAAGATCCGCTCTATCGGGATGTCTATTTGCCACGTAAATTTAAGATTGGGATTGCCATCCCCCCGCGCAATGATGTGGATATTTTTACCAATGACATTGGTTTAATTGCCATTATCGAAGGCGGTAAAGTCATCGGCTATAATGTAGCGGCAGGTGGTGGTTTAGGCACAACCCACGGCAATGAGCAGACCTACCCCCGTTTGGGCTCTCTGTTAGGTTATGTGCCTAAAGATAAAGTGATGCCGGTTGTCTATGAGATTGTCACTACCCAGCGGGATTTTGGCAACCGGGAAGACCGTAAATTAGCACGTTTGAAATACACGATTGACAGAATGGGCTTAGAGAATTTTAAGCAAGAGGTCGAAAAGCGCTCTGGGGTGCGTTTTGAATCACTGCGCCCTTATGCCTTCACTACCCGCGAAGACCAATATGGTTGGGCGCAAGACAGCAAGGGGCTGTGGCATTATACGTTATTTGTTGAAAATGGGGTTATTAGCGACCAAGGCCCACGGCAGTTGAAAACAGGTCTGTTAGCGGCAGCTAAGACCCGGCGGGTTGCTTTTCGTTTTACTTGCAACCAAAATGTTATTTTAGCTGACATTAAAGCAGCGGATGTACCGCTCATTGAAGAGATTCTCAAGCAACATAATCTTTACGACCATAATGAAACTACCTCACGCTTACGTAAAAATTCAATGGCTTGTGTGGCACTTAACACTTGCCCTTTAGCTATTGCCGAGGGACAGCGCTATCTTCCTCTTTTAATTGATAAAATTGATACGATTATGGCTAAGTATTCCTTGCAAGAGGAACCAATTACCTTGCGCATGACGGGTTGTCCTAATGGTTGTGCCCGGCCTTATAACTCTGAAATTGGTCTTATTGGCTATGCCTATGGTCGTTATAATTTACACTTAGGCGCTGATGCCAATGGCACCCGGCTCAATGTAAAATACCGCGAAAATTTAGATGAAGCAGCTATTTTACAGGAATTAGATACCTTATTAGCTCGCTTTGCCAGAGAACGGCTTAAAACCGAAAGTTTTGGCGACTTCTGTGTGCGCAGCGGCCTTATCCGCTCAGGCAATTAAGCACCATAAGATTTTTACAGTACTTTTTTTTTAATCTTTCGTAAAAGTTTTCGTAAGTAAGCTGTACGTTGTGGTTGGGTTTTGAGGTAGGTGGCTAATTTTTTGCGCCAGGATAGCAATTCGTCCCAATCGGCTAAACTCTCTTCTGGTATAATGGCAGATAAAACCTGCTGCAGGGCTTGGGCAAGACCGGCAAAATTCCCCTGGGTTGAGATAGCAACGCGCCATGGGCCGCGTTTTACCACAGCAGCAGAGTAAAAATCACATAGGGGTGGATTATCCACCGTATTCAGCAAAATATTATGTTGCTTAGCATATTCCCAGAGACGCTGGTTAACTTCAGGCACTCCTGTGGCCACATAGACCAAAAACTTACCATCAAGATCACTTTCCCTCACCTCACGACGCAAGACAACCAAACAACCCGCCTGTTCCCAAGCATCAATTTCTGGTTTCGTTTGCGGAGAGATTACGGTGATATTGGCGCCGGTAGTCAATAGGGTTTTAATTTTTTCTCGTGCTACACTCCCCCCCCCGACAACTAAAACGTTTTTTTGGTTGAGCTTTAAAAAAATAGGTAACAGTTCAGTTTCAGTGGACAAAGGAAAGTTCCGTAGGGGTCGATTTTAGTAAGGCATCCCATTCATTGAGTAGGGAGTTGCCAATTAAAAGTAAGGCTGGCGCATCACTTTCTAATAGACTTTCATCAACTGCTGCCTCGCCGAGCGTCCATAAGGTACTGCGCGCGGTTTTACGCCCTGCATTTTCAATAAGGCGCACTGGTTTATTGCCATCGGCACCATAGGCTAATAGGGTTTGGCAAATTTCCCGCCGGCGTTTAGCTCCCATAAAAATAACAATTGTACCGGGGTAGTGAGCTAATTTTTCTAAGGTCTCTGCAGGTTTACGCACTAAATCATGCCCGCTTATAAGACAGATACAATCTGACACCCCCCTTAAAGTAAGGGGTAGCGAAAAATCAGCTGCCGCTGCATTCATCGAAGAGACTCCCGGTATGATTTCCCAGGGAATGCCTGCACGATGTAGGGCCAATAGCTCCTCCCCTAACCTACCAAATAAAGCAGGATCGCCTCCTTTAAGTCGAATGGTTTTTTTTCCCGAAAGCGCATAATGGATGATGAGCTCACAAATTTCGTCCTGGGTTTTAGAATGTGCACCACAGCGCTTGCCCACCGGAATACGCAAGCAATCTTGGGGTAACAGGGTGTCAAAACTCTCAAACTCAATGAGGGCATCATAAAGACACACTTCAGCTGTTTGTAATAGACGGGCGCCTTTTAAGGTTAAAAGCTCCGCATTGCCGGGCCCTGCGCCAATAAAAACCACTGGTTGCATTTTAGCCTCGAATCACCCCCGCTGCTGCAGTTAGGTTGGTGTTCTCATCAATTAAAATAAAAGAACCTGTAGCGCGATTAAACTTATAATCATCTAACAAAACGGGCGCAGCCGTGCGAATTTTAACTAAAGCAATGTCATTCATTTTGAGAGCGCCAACACCGACAATCTCATCTAAAGTATTGATTTCTATTTTGTAAACTATTTCTGTAATTTTAGCTTTTACCCGGCGAGTGTTTTGTTGTAAGATTAACACAGTACCGGGGCGCAATTCGTCTGAACTCATCCAACAGACATTTGCTAAAATATCTTGGCCAATTCGGGGGGGATTGACCGCATCGACAAAAACATCCCCCCGGGCAATATCAAGATTGTCACTTAAGCGGATGGCAACCGATTGGGGAGCAAACGCTTCGGGAAGTTGTTTACCATAAAAATCAATACTGGTAATAGTCGTTGTAAAACCAGCTGGTAACACAAGAATGGCATCCCCCTGCTTAAAAATGCCACTGGCCACCATGCCCGCATAAGCGCGGTAGTCGGGGTATTCGGCGGTTTCTGGCCGGATGACATATTGCACAGGGAAACGTGGGTTTTGTAAATTTCTATCGCTTTCAATATAGACTTCTTCTAAGTAGTGCAACAGAGAACGCCCTTCATACCAAGGCATATTATCTGAAAGGTTTACGACGTTATCTCCTTGTAAGGCACTGATGGGAATAAAAGTAATGTCTTTAATATTGAGTTTGCCTGAAAATTGTAAAAACTCTTCTTTAATTTGCTCAAACCTTTCTTGCGAGAAACCCACTAAATCCATCTTATTAATGCAGACCACCAGATGGGGGATGGCTAACAGGGAGGCAATAATGGAATGCCGCCGCGTTTGTTCTGTGACGCCATTGCGGGCATCCACTAAAACAACCATTAGGTTGGCGGTGGAAGCGCCGGTGACCATATTGCGGGTATATTGAATATGGCCGGGGGTATCAGCGATAATAAATTTTCTTTTGGGGGTAGAAAAATACTTATAGGCCACATCAATGGTAATTCCCTGCTCTCTCTCAGCTTTGAGGCCATCGGTAGCTAAGGCTAAATTTAAAAAATCATCCCCCTTTTTTCGGCTACTTTTTTCAATGGCCTCAAGTTGATCGCGCAGTAAGCTACGCGAATCATAGAGTAGGCGGCCAATTAAAGTACTTTTGCCATCATCCACACTGCCGGCAGTTAAAAAACGTAGTAATTCCATTAGAAATAGCCCCCTCGTTTACGCTCTTCCATTGCCGCTTCGGAACGTTTGTCATCTAAGCGTGAGCCGCGCTCGGTAGTTTCTGCCTTGATAAGCTCTTCAATAATGGCAGCGACATTGTCCGCTTGGGAGAGCACTGCCGCTGTGCAAGTCATATCGCCAATGGTGCGAAAGCGGACTTTTTTACGCACCACTGTTTCTTGCGGTTCGCGGTGGATATAAGGAGAATCGGGATACCACAGACCATCGCGCTCAAAGACATCGCGTTCATGAGTAAAGTATAAAGAGGGCAGTTCAATCCCCTCGCGCTCAATATAGCGCCAGACATCCAGCTCTGTAAAATTACTAATGGGGAAGACCCGCACATTTTCTCCTTTACGAATTTTACCATTATATAAGTTCCAAAGCTCGGGGCGCTGCATACGCGGCTCCCACTGGCCAAATTCATCACGCACCGAAAAAATCCGCTCTTTAGCCCGGGCTTTTTCTTCATCACGGCGTGCCCCTCCAATGCAGGCATCTAACTGTAACTCAGAAATTGCATCAAGCAAGGTAACTGTCTGCAGGGCGTTGCGGCTGGCATATTTGCCCGTCTCTTCTTTCACCCGCCCTTTATCAATGCTATCTTGCACATAGCGCACAATAAGCCGCTCTTTAATTTTAGAAATTAAATTATCTCTAAACTGCAAAGTTTCGGGAAAATTGTGGCCAGTATCAATATGTAACAAAGGAAAAGGAAATTTTGCCGGGCGAAAAGCTTTCAGGGCCAGATGAACTAATACAATAGAATCTTTGCCACCCGAAAAAAGCAAAGCGGGATTTTCAAACTGTGCCGCTGTTTCCCGTAAAATATAGATGGCCTCAGCTTCTAATGCATCTAAATAATTGATATGATAAGAACTCATATTCTACCTTTAAGTTATCAACTATGTTTTCTTGACATGTAAGCCACATTCTTTAGCGCCTTCTTGCTCCCACCACCAGCGGCCAGCGCGAATATCTTCGCCTGGTTTTATCGCGCGGGTACAAGGCGCACAACCAATGCTGGGATACCCTTTGGCGTGCAGCTCATTGACAAGCACTGAATTGTCTTTTACATAAGCTTCTATTTCAGAATCCGAAAAATAAAATAAGGGATGCACTTTTAAGATTTGGTAACTGCTATCCCACTCAACTGCCGGCATGGCCTCGCGACTAACCGATTGCGCCGCCCGAATACCCGTAAGCCACACCTGACCACCAGCTAAAGCCCTCTGTAAAGGCAATACCTTGCGGATATAGCAGCATTCTTTGCGATCTTCGACTGAATTGTAAAAACTATAAGATCCCTTTTCATTTACCAGCGCTTCTACTTTTTCATAGTCAGGGAAATATACTTTAATTGTTCCATAACGTTTTATGGTTAAATGTAACAGGTATTGGGTCTCTTCAAAAAGCCGGCCTGTATCTAAGGTAAAGACATCCACCTGCTGCATAACCTGCATTTTAGAGAGCATATCAGTTAGTACTTGGTCTTCCATCCCTAAACTCGTAGAAAATTTTACTGCCTGGGGAAATTCTTGTACGCACTCACGAATTGCCTCTTGCGGTTTTTTCTCTGCAATGAACGGCAATAGGCGATAAACTAACGGTTGCAGCTTATCTGGTATAGTAGGTTGAATTTCAAATTTCATAATCGGGATTTTGGATAATTTCTTTACCTATATTAAGCTTACTCCAGACTCGCTCATGCAAATAGTAGAGCACCATCTTTGTAATTAACTCCACCCCGCCAATAGAGGCGGCCATTTTCAAACTACCCGTAATGATAAACGAGAGCACAATGGTATCAAGGGTCCCTAATAGCCGCCAAGAAATGGTTTTAAGCAGGCTCCGCCAATGTTTCTCCACAACAACGCCACCCGCTTTCGGGCGAGATGAAGTTAAACTCTGTTCACTCATTATTGGGCCACAAGGGGTGGATCGCTAAATAAATTTTCAATTGAAAGGTAGCGCTCACCCGTATCATAGTTAAAGGTCAATATCCGGCTACCTTTAGCTAAATCAGGCAATTTTTTAGCCACGGCCGCAAAAGAAGCCCCACTGGAAATACCCATAAAAAGCCCTTCTTCCCGAGCAGCCCGACGGGCATAGGTAAAGGCTTCTTCTTTTGAAACTTGAATAATACCATCCAATAAGCCTGTTCGTAAAATGGCCGGCACAAAGCCCGCCCCAATACCTTGGATGGGATGGGGACCTGGTTTGCCACCACTTAGTACGGGAGAGGCCTCAGGCTCTACCGCAAATACCTTCAGCGATGGCCATTTTTGTTTGAGGATTTCTGCCACCCCCGAAATATGGCCTCCCGTGCCTACCCCTGTAATGATGGCATCTAAACCATCTGGAAAATCATTGAGGATCTCTTGCGCGGTAGTGCGGCGGTGTACCTCTACATTAGCTTCGTTTTCAAACTGCTGCGGCATCCAACTACCGGGGATGGCTGTGAGCAATTCGTTGGCGCGCTCAATAGCACCCTTCATACCTTTTTCTTTAGGGGTCAGGTCAAATTCAGCGCCATAAGCAGCCATGATCTTGCGCCGCTCAATTGACATCGACTCGGGCATAACCAAAATCACCCTATACCCCTTCACTGCAGCTACTAAAGCTAGACCTACCCCTGTATTGCCAGAAGTGGGTTCAATAATAACCCCACCTGGTTTTAACTTACCACTGCGCTCAGCATCTTCAATCATGGCAAGGGCAATGCGATCTTTAATACTGCCGCCGGGATTTTGCCGCTCTAATTTTACCCACACTTCATAATCACTGCCAAAAATGCGATTGACTCTCATATGAGGCGTGTTGCCAATATAATCTAATATAGTTTTAATTTTCATAATGGTACTCCTATACAAAAGAGGGAAATTTGTAGTTTAAAAGGTTAACAACAACAGGAACAAAAAGAAGAGCTGCTATGTACAGAAAGAAAGCAATTGTTCTGCGACAAAAACACCGGTATAAGGTTCGGCTTTTTCATTACTATTATAAATAATTAAATTTAACACCTATCGTCAACGAAAAATAAAGAGACTGAAACCAAGTTGACATCCTGCCTCACAAAATATTTTTGCGCCCCATGCTTGCACAAATGGCAGTTCGCGACAAAAAAAAGACCTTGGGTCTGTTGTGCGCGGGGCTGTTGACCGTTTACAGCGCCCGACTATCGTCTGAACCCTTAGCCCAGACCTGGCAGCAGACCATGGGGCAGATTCACGAATTATCGCTTGAAGAAGAAGTCATGGTAGATAACCAGTTTATCCATAGCTACCGCGACCGCGAGGGTCTGTGGCTTAACGTTGGCGGTGAAGCCATCCGCAAGTATGCAGAAAAATATGGCGTGTCTGAAGATGAGATCCGGGCAATAAACGACCTGGCGAGTACCGCCGTTTATTTCAGCAGGGGGACTTACTTTTTTATTCCTTTCTCGCAACATTACCTAACATCGCTTAAGGAAGCTGGTATTTCACGCTTTCGCTTTGTCAGCCGCAAAGCAGAATATCTCTGGCCAGTTCAAGGATCCCGCATTACCAGCCGTCCCGGCAACCGCTGGGGACGCCATCATGATGGCATTGATATTGCGGTAGGAATTGGAACCATGGTGGTAGCTGCCGTGGATGGCACCGTCACTTACGCTGGCAATGAAGGCGCCTATGGCATCTCGGTGGTACTCAACCATGATGAAACCACGGTAAGCCGGTATGGCCATCTTTCCGTAGCCTTTGTCAAAAAAGGGGATAAAGTGCGCAAAGGCCAGGTCATTGGACTTTCCGGAAATACCGGCCGCAGCACCGGGCCGCACCTGCATTTTGAAGTGCGTTCTTTGGGCATTGTGCTTGACCCGGAAATGTTCCTGCCACTGTTTAAAGATTATATGGAATCAGCTATGGAGTTTGAGCAACAACTAAACCCGCGCAACCGCAAAGCCAGCGTCAATTAAAGCAAAATCACTCATTGCCTGCGTTCCACCGACAGCAGAAATAACGACCCTTCCCGGCGGTAATGGCGCAAGTGACCCCCTGAAAAAAGCCGCCCTACCTCGGCAGCATTAGGAGTGCTTGAAAGCAATCCTACCCGCGCTGAATCGATCACCGAAAGACAGCCGCCAACAGCCACCAAACGCCAGGCTTCCCGCAAAGCCGCTGTGCCATCTGGAATAAACTGTAAGGTCATACGCAAATAAACTGAAGTAGCAACCCCATCACGCAACGGCAGCTTGACTGCGTCTGCCTGCAACAGCAGAGCAGGATGGCTCTGCTGCGCCAGAGCCAGCTGTTTAGAAGAAATGTCTAAACCAATTACCGTATGGTGACTATCACGCAGTAAATTAAGAAAATTGCCGTCACCGCAACCGATATCCACCGCCAATGCAGCGCGCGGTAAGCCGTTTAACAAAACTTCCCGAGTAAATGGGATGTCTGGCTGCAATGAACGCCATAACTCCCACACCTTATGATCGGCTTCGGCGCCGCGCTTGCTCAGTACCAGCGCTAAACGCTCCCGGTCAGAGTGGACCTCTTCAAGCTCCAATGCGACAGTTGGTAGGTTTAACCAAAGCGGCCCAAAAAAAGATTGTACCTGCTCCGGCAAAGGGGCTTCAGCCGGTGAAAAATAATATGTCACTGTCCCCTGGCGGGTAGAGTCAACTAATTGTAACCCACGCAAGGCTTTAAGATGATGGCTGACATTAGGTTGCGATACCGCAAGCACTTGGGTTAGCTCACTCACAGAAAGCGGGGTTTGGCGAAGTAAATAGAGAATACGCAGCCGCAAAGGTTCGGCAAGCGCCCTAAGGTAATCTTGCGTTTTGTTCATTGTAGCTGTTCAAAAACGAAAGGTATATTTAAGATTCACCAGACGATCTTGCGCCACATAACCCATGTGAAAACCAGGCAATACCACCAAGCGATAACTTCCCATGAGAATCCCCGTCCACAACAAACCGCGATCAAACGGATCAAACCCATGAGTGAAGAAAGTCTTGCCACCCACCCACAATAAAAAAGCATCTATTCCCAAGTACAAAAGACTTTTGAACCCATAATTACGCGCGGCAAACGGCGAATCTATGTTACCATACAGATAACCAAAAAAAGGAGAAATAATCGTCAGAGTATCGCCTAAAAGCCAGCTCTTGCCACCATACGTTTTCTCAAAGGTGCCCAGTTCAGCGTCCTGGTAAATGACATCCGCAATTGCTTTTTCCATATTAGCGGATGAATCTACCCTAACCACGGTTTTGCCTTCTTGAAAAGAACCGACATACACGCTGAATGAATACGGCGAATACCAAAGGGTGTCATAACGGTAGCTGAAACCATTGGTCTCATCATTTTCTTTATAAGCCGCACCAATTTTCTTAAGCGACAATTTAACCTGCTCGGCAGCTTCTTCAGGCGATTTGCGCGGCATATCAATAACCGACCCGCGCGCCGCTAAACCAGCAAGGCCGGTCAATCCAACCATAAGAAAAAAAATCAGAAATCTGCTCATTGCACCCGTCACGGGACATAATCGGCATTGCCTGGGAGGGGTCGATAAAAAAATGGATTGTCAAAGTCAGCACTCTTGTAGAATTTACACGAAATAAACATTTCACTCCAAGGAGAATACTATGTTTGAGATGACCCCTTTTTCTAAAGAAAACCGTGAGCAGTTGTGGAACGACATGATTGCTCGCATAAACAGCTTACAGAACGATATGAACCGCATCTTCGGCGATGCCGTAACCCGCTGGGACTCCGGTCTGCAGAGTATGCGTCCTTTTCTAACCGACACAGAAAAATACCTGCGACAATTCATCCCTACTGTCAATATCAAAGAAACCGATAAAGAAATAACGATAACTGCCGAGATGCCCGGTCTTGACAAAAAAGACATTTCGATTACCCACACCGACAATGCCCTGGTCATTGAAGGTGAAAAAAAATATGAAAAAAAAGAAGAAAAAGAAAAAGTTCATTTGTTAGAAAGCTCTTACGGCAGCTTCCGTCGGGTAATCGCCCTCCCCCAGGAAATTGACTTCGGCAAGATAGATGCCACTTTCAAAAATGGTGTGCTTACTGTCGTACTGCCGAAAACCCAACAAGCGCAACAAAACGCCAAAAAAATTGAAGTCAAGGAAGGCTGATCCATCCCCGGCGGGCAACGCCGGGTACATTCAGACAAATTGACGGTGCAGCTTGCCTTTTCGTTTCATAGTCTGCCTTGAGATATGAAAATATCCCTTCTGACTATCCTGCTCCTTCTGCGCCGCTCTGGCTTTGCTCCCCAACTACTACCGCTGCCTGCTGTTTGATGGCCACAGGGGCTAACTGGAACGGCAGCAGCATCCGCACCTCTTTTTTGTTCAGGAATTCCAGAACATTAAGATAGGAAATTGCCCACCAAAAAGTAAAGGGGGCTCCCGCCCCCGGCTTTGCTTTATGTAAGACACGCCGGAATATGAAATTTATTACTACAGGAAAAAACTCTGTTCAGGAATTCCGTAACAGAGTATCAAATTCCATAAGCTTAATAGGGAATTCCCCACCTAAAAACCATCCGTCAGGCGACATAATGCAAGTTTTTAGTAACTAAAAACCTAAGGGTAAAGCGGGCGCACCGCAGCTACTTTAGTTCTTAGAATCCTAAGAACACTGGTAAGGAATTCCATAGCTACCCAGGACCCCCGGTACGATCATACAGCGCCCATAGTGGCTCTAAATGCGGCAAAATTTCTGCGGGCAGAGAATTCTGCCGGCGCTTTTCCCGGAACATTTCTCTCGCGGTTGCCAAAATAATTTTCTCTGGCTGGCCCAGAACTTCAGAAAATTTTTCAAGCGCCTCGGCATCTGCCAGTGTTTCACTGATGAGCAATAACCACACAAAACCAATAAATTCCGTCACCGGAATTTTGGCGCTTAAGAGAAGAAAATCCCGCTGGCGTGGAAATCTGACAAACTCTTCAGG
This sequence comes from uncultured bacterium, assembly GCA_938038265.1. GTDB lineage: Bacteria > Spirochaetota > Leptospiria > Turneriellales > Turneriellaceae > CALHRC01. The sequence goes on along the minus strand of CALHRC010000055.1, from coordinate 4,339 downwards.
CACCTGACTATCCAGCGTTGCCCGGTAGTGCCTAAACAGACCCTGGCGGGTTGGCCAGGGCATTCCCTGGCTGGTCAACGGTTTGAGATTCTTTAGTGAAGAAAAGGGCAGTAGAATTAAAACGGGCTTTGCCTGATATTTCGCCAGACATATAATGTTTTCTGCTTGAGGGACAAAATCTTTGCTGCCGGTAATATGCCATCCCCCCTCTTTTTTTTCAAGTCGCGTTGAGATATTTTTGTAACTACCTTTCCAGCCCGGTTCAGACGCAGCATAACAGGTATTAGCCCAAATGGTAGCAGCCTCCGGGAAAAAAGCCGGCAACAGACGACCCGGTCCCGCATAACGAATGATCTTCACCAATGCGGCAAAAAAATCAGACTGAGAATGCTGCTCTTCTCTTATCTGTTGTAAGAATTCAGACAATGGTGGTAACATCTATTTTGCCAGTTCACGCACCTCAGCAGCGACTTTTCGACTTCCGGCAGGGTCAAACGGCAAAAATAGCCCGGATAGCGCCACCAATTCGGGAAAAGATAGCGAACCACCCGCCCGACACAGTTTCAGGTAACATTGCCAGGCATCGTCACTGTCGCGGCGCGATTTGAAATAAAATTGCAGGGCGCAGATTTGGGCTAACGCATAGTCAATATAATAAAATGGAGTGCCATAGATATGTGACTGCTGCTGCCAATAACCGCCCTGCTCCAGAAAGTCATTACCAGCATAATTCCGGTGGGGCAGGTATTTTTTTTCACACTGCCGGAACATTTGCCGCCGTTCTTTAGGCGAGAGTTCAGGCAAAGCATAGACCTCATGCTGGAATTCATCTACCAGAGCGGCATAAGGCAGAAAAATAATTGCGTCAGCCAAATGCGACTGGCGAAATTTTTCGGTATCTTCTTTAAAAAAGAGATCCATATAGGGATAGGTGAGAAACTCCATCGACATCGAATGTATTTCGCAGGCTTCCAGGGTGGGGTACCAGTATTCGGGGATATCAAAACTGCGGCTCATATACATCTGGAAAGCATGGCCTATTTCATGCGTTAATACTTCCACATCGTGTTGGGTACCATTAAAGTTGGCGAAGATAAATGGTAAGCGGTAATCAGGAAAAAAAGTACAATATCCACCCCCTGCTTTATCTTTTCTGGCGGTCAGATCCGTAAGTCCTCGGTCAAACAAAATGGCGATAAACTCTGCAGTTTCGGGTGACATGTCTGTGTACATTTGGCGCGCGGCCGTTACCAGTTCTTCTTCTTTACCTTTCGGCACGGGGTTACCATCTTTGAATTTCAAAGGCTCATCATAATAGAGCAGCTCGGCTAACTGCAGTCTGTCTTTCTGGGCTGCAATGAATTTCTGTGCCAACAGCACGAAATTTTCAAAAATATTCTGACGAAACTGTGCGACGTCCGCCGGGCCATAGCCAGTACGTCCCAGACGATCGTAACCTAACTGTATGAAGTTGGCATAACCTAAAGTACGGGCCATGCGGGTGCGCACCTTCACCATTGCGTCATAAATTTCATCCAACTCGGCGCCATGGGTCGCGAAATAATCATACTTGGCTTCCAGCGCACCCCGTCTTACCTCACGATCGACATGGCTGGCATAGGGCGCTAGTTGTGAGAGCGACAACTCTTTGCCATCAAATTGAATTCTGGCACCTGACAACAATTTGGTGTATTTGGTGCGCAATCGGCTTTCTTCGTTTATATCTTCAGCAATGGCGGATGTATAGGTCTTAACCGTGACTTCAGCAAGAGCAAAGAGCTGTTGCCCATATTTATTTTTTAACTGCCCGGCAAATTTTGACTGTAATAATTCCCGGTACCAATTGTTAGTCAACTCTTCAAGCTTGGCAGAGTGCTCATCAAAATAATCCTGTTCTGCGGCATAGAAAGAATCCGCAGTATTCATGGTAAAGCGAACATGAGTTAGAGAACTCATAGTACTGATATAATTGCGAATTCTATTCACCTGATTCATAGCTTCTTCAGCAGCATAAATATCCCCCGCGTTGCGAAATGCCTGAAGATAATTTTTCATCTCTTTTTCGAGTGCGGAGAAATCAGGTCGTTCATATTTCATCTCAGTAAAGTGCATGGCGACAGGCACCACATCCCGCTTCAGTGGGTCAACAGCAAATACGTATGACAGCCCCTCACCTCAAGTTTAGCGGACAGTCGCCCGAAGTTAAAGTATGGGGGGCATTACCTCAAGAGCATTGCTGAGCGTTATAATGACTGCTTTATTTAGCCTCGGTAATTCTCTTTATACCTGCCCAAATGACTGGAATAAAAAAACCAATCTGGCGGAGTCTTACCGTCAACTGCGGCAGACACCCAAATGTCCGGCGGAGAGCTACATAGAATTTTCTTCACGCGCCCTGTTAGCTGGTCGCCTAGCAGAAACAGTGTGGAGCGCCGCCCAAGGTCTTCAACTTTCCGGTCTAAATCAGAAACAGGAGCAACAACTCAATCATCTGCGAGGTAATGGTTATCTGGAGATGGGACGCTATGAAGAAGCCATTATTTATCTGCGCAAATCTGCCTTTGCCGAAAAGAGTGATAAAGACCTTTCCCAACAATCCCACCTGCTATTGATCAAAGCATTCTATGCAAAAGCAGGGAATAAGGTGGACAGCAATGTACAATATCTGACGAATCTTTTTAAAAACCGCTATGCTGACAGCAAATACCTGCCGGGCCTAATTTCATGGCTACAGAACCCGACTTGATTTTTTGGGTAAACGCCTGAATACATTTTAAATCTTTATGCTTGCATATCTAGATGACATTATTTTTCGATATTAACCGAAACATAAAGACTACCCCTTACGTTTACGCATTGAAGGGTTGAGAATTTTTTTGCGCAGACGTAGCGATGTCGGGGTTACCTCGAGAATTTCATCTTCTTCGAGAAAATCAAGACACTGTTCGAGAGACATTTTTTTCGGCGGAGTCAGTTTCATCGCGTCATCCGAACCTGAGGCTCGCACGTTGGTCAGTTTCTTCTCGCGGATCGGATTTACATCGAGATCATTATCTTTACTATGCAACCCAATGATCATGCCGACATACACCGGAGTCTGGGGAGCAATAAAGAGATCCCCCCGATCCTGTATGTTGAACAGAGCATAGGTATTGGCCTGGCCATTTTCCATGCTGATAATCGCACCTCGGGTACGCCCCGATATATCCCCGGCATAAGGGCGGTATTCGAGAAAGATACTCGAAAGAGTACCCTCACCCCTTGTCTCTGTCATAAAGAAGCTGCGAAAGCCGATGATGCCCCGCGTGGGAATTTCATACTTCACGCGAATATGAGTCTCTGATAGATTTTCCAGAAAGGTCATAATACCTTTGCGACGGTTAAGCTCTTGTATCACCGCCCCGGAAAAACGTTCTGGCAAATCCATTACCAGCTCTTCATAGGGTTCTTTTTTAATACCATCTTCAATTTTGAAAATTACTTCGGGTTTTGAAACGCCAAGCTCAAAACCTTCGCGACGCATGTTTTCAATGAGGATAGCAAGCTGCAGCTCACCGCGCCCGGCTACCTTAAATGAATCACCGAAATCTTCAATTTGTAATGACAAATTAGTTTTAATCTCGTTTTCTAAACGTTCACGAATATTGCGTGAAGTCACCCATTTACCCTCTTTTCCGGCAAAGGGAGAATCATTGACCATGAACATCATAGAAACCGTTGGCGGTTCAATTTCAATGCGGGGTAAGGCTACGGGGTTAGCCTCACCACACAGAGTATCACCAATCGTCATTTCAGGAATACCGGCAATAGCAACAATGTCACCACAACGCCCTTCGTTTGTTTCAATACGCTTAAGCCCCAGAAACGTAAATAGCTTAGTGATGCGATGCTTGCTGTACACGGTTTCATGTTTATCATTGACACCCAACAACACCACACTATCGCCCACTTTTACGTTGCCATTAAAAATCCGCCCAATACAAATTCGCCCTAAGTATTCATTGTAATCAAGGTTGGTGACCTGAAATTGAAAGTTCCCATTGGGGTCGCCCTTGGCATCGGGCGCATATTGCAGAATTGTCTCTAATAGAGGAGCAATATCTTTCTTTTCATCGCTGGGATCATAAACCGCATAACCATTTTTGGCACTAGCATAGACTACCGGAAAATCTATCTGTTCGTCTGAAGCGCGTAATTCCACGAAGAGTTCAAACGTTTTATCAATCACCTGAGAAGGAACACAGTTGGGCTTATCAATCTTATTGATCACCAAAATGATCTTGTGACCGAGCTCAAGCGCTTTTTTCAATACAAAACGTGTCTGCGGCATGGGGCCTTC
>CALHRC010000054.1 GCA_938038265.1 uncultured bacterium | reverse complement strand
TGGTATAGAATTTCATACCCATACCCCAGTGTGTCTCAAGGTAAAGCAAAGCCGGGGGTAGCTAAAGGCCGGGCAGGCTCCGGCAAGGTTTGAGCGGATAGCGAAAACCGGTGGCCGCAGCGAGGGGGCTTAAGCCCCCTTTTTACCTTTTGTTCAGGAATTCTATGAACAAAGCTCTGCTTACTTGCCTAAAGTGAGGCATTGCCTAAATAGTTACCTTATTTTTTTCTTATTTTTCTGCGTTTTCTTTTTCTTCGCCGAGGGTTTGAGCACCTGCTTCAGTTTATTTTGTAGTTGGCCCTGCACTTTTGATTCATCTTTTAAGATAGTTCGCTGGCGCCGCGCAAATTCTTCTTGGGACTGTTGCCAGGCAAGCCGGGCTTGCTCGACGAAATCTAGTGGAATTGCGGCAGTACATGGCCAGTATTGGCACTTCTGGCCAATACAACTAATACATCCCACATCATACGAGGTCTGTAATAGATACGCCTGTGTATCGGGCGCTCCCGGCAACGGCAGAGTACGCCAGCGGTGGTTACTGCCGTTTCTGCTCTGTGAAAAAAAACCGACATGGGGCACGCGCATTAAAGCTGCTAAATGCAGGGCTCCCGAATTATTGCCACAGAAAAAATCGCTGTGTGCCAATAATTCCGCAAGCTGGCGTACGTTAAGTGTAGTTTCAATATGGCAGTTTTTTAGGCTATCGAAGTGTTCATGCAGCAGAGAAGCATCGCGGTGATCGCCGATAACGATAAATTTTCTGTGCGGCTGCGCAGCTGCATAGGCGACAAAATTTTTTATTGGCCAGACAGGCTGCGATAAATCGCGCTTTACAGGATCCAACACGATAATGTTCTTCCCTTTCTTTGCCGTATTCTCGAGCAGAACATCGGGAAATTCAAATGATGGTTTGAGACCAATGGCCCGCAGCACCAACAATGCCTGCTGGTACTCAGGCTTAATCCGGTATCGGCGGCTAAGTCTGATTTTTAGGTTATAATTGCGCCAGCTAAATAAGGTCGCCTGACCAGCACGCCAGGGAATGCCAGCGCGGCGCAGCAATGCCGCTACAGCACGGTTATGCTGCGGCAGAATTGCCAAATCAAAATTATGCGCTTGGATTGTTGCCAATAGTTCTTCATAGCGAACCTGCTGCTCCGCATGAGACAAAGGAGCAAAATCTGACTTATAAAAAATTCCGGGATCGCCGATCGAGCCCTCTAACTGCGGCAATAAAGTAACCAACGACTCATTCGGCCGCCGCACCAACACATAGATACTTGCATGGGGTACCTGTTTTTTCAGCGAAGCAAGCAGCGGCAGAGTTACAATAAACTGCCGCAGATCCCCCTGGCAGGCAACTAAAACTTTGGGCGGGCGCAGCGTATTCTCAAGAAGTCGCGCTAATTGTTTGGGAACTTTCATTTGATGAGCTCTGCCATTTTATACAACGGCATCATAATCGAAGCCATAATACCGGCGACAATACCACCCATAAAAACAATCATTAGGGGCTCGATGGATGTCGTCAGTCTGCGCACCGTAGCTTCCACCTCAGATTCCATGATAACCGCTACCTTCAGCAGCAGATCCGCCATTCTATCAGAAGATTCACCGGCAGCGATCATCCCGCGGGCCATCTGAGGTAAGAATTTGGAATCTTTCAGGGCATCACGAATACTGGCCCCTTCTTTGATCTGCTCGGCTGCTCTCGCCAGCTCTGCTTCAAAGATAGCGTTACTGACCGTGCCAGCAGTTATCTCAATTGCAGTTAGCAAAGGCACGTTAGATTCGATGAGCACTCCAAGATTGCGGGCAAAACGGCCTACCTGAATTTTCTTCATCAAAGCGCCAAAAAAAGGAATTTTGGTCACTAAGTAATCGGTCTTGCGGCGTCCTTGCGGTGTCTTACGGTAACGGTAAAACAAGTATCCTGCCCCGCCGAAAAATAACAACATAACGGGCCAGAATTTTTGTACTGTTTTTGACATCCAAAGAACAACCCGAGTCGGCAACGGCAGCTCCCCTTTAAAAGAAGTAAACATCAATTCAATCTGCGGCACAACCGAAGTCAGCAGAAACAACACCACTGCCACCGAAATGATAATCATAATGGCAGGATATATCATCGCAGTTACCGCCTTGCCCCTGAGCTCTGCTGATTTTTCTTCAAGTTCGGCTAAGCGATGCAAAGTCGGTTCATAAGAACCAGTCGCTTCCCCTACCCGAATCATACTCTCATACACAGGTGGGAAAATTTCCGGATGATCGGCAAAGGCTTCAGAGAGAGAATGCCCTTCGGTAATAGCCTGTTTCATCTGTAAAACAACTTTTTTCAGCGAAGGATTCTCGGTCTCTTCCAGAATACTTGAAAGCGCATCGTCAATGGAAATTCCCGCACCAAGCAAGGTGCCCAGCTGGCGTGCCATAATGCCAATTTCTTTTCGAGTAATGCGGTAGAGAATTTTACTCAATAGCGGAAAGAGCTCACGGTCACGACCGGCACTATCTTCCGTTATCGATTTTACGTACAGATTCTGCGCTTTGAGTTTTTTCTGCGCTTCCTGCAGGCTATTAGCTTCAATGATCCCTTCGCGTTTGTCGCCCCTCGCCGTAAAGGCTCTGTACTGGAACACAGCCATCAGGTCACCCTCAACGCCTCTTCTAACGAAGTATCGCCGTTAATCACCTTGCGCAGTGCCGCTTCCCGCAGGGTCACCATGCCATCCGCTATTGCTGCCCGCTGCAGCTCGTCAAGAGTGGGATTTTTTGCAATTACGTTGCGAATAACGCTGTTGACGACCAGCAATTCATAGATCCCGCTGCGACCGCGAAAGCCAGTGCCCATGCATTCCTTGCAACCCTTGGGCTCAAATACCTTGTAAGTCTTTTTGCCTTTTTCAACTGGCAAACCTAATTCAAAAAGATCGGCTGCCCTAATGGTTTTTTCTTTTTTACAATAAATACAGAGCCGGCGTAACAGACGCTGCGCCATAAAGCCGCGGCAGGTGGATGTAATCAAATAAGGCTCAATCCCCATATCCAGCAGACGCGTAACTGCCGATGGAGCGTCGTTGGTATGTAAGGTGGAAAAAACCAGGTGACCGGTCAGCGAAGCCTGAATTGCCACCCGGGCAGTCTCTTCATCGCGGATCTCACCCACCATAATGACATCGGGATCCTGACGCAAGATCGAACGCAGGCCTTCGGCAAAAGTCAACCCAATTTTATGGCGCGCCTGTACCTGGCTGATGCCGGCGATCTGGTACTCCACCGGATCTTCAACTGTGATGATATTGCGCGACTCATTATTGAGCTCCGATAAGGCAGCATAGAGCGTAGTGGTCTTACCAGAACCCGTCGGACCGGTAATGAGTATAATACCATTTGTATGGGTCAGCAACTTTTCAAATTTCTGTCTTACCGAAGGCTCGAAACCAATGGACTTTAAGTCAAATTTTGCGTCCGTTTTATTTAAAAGACGCATCACCACTCGTTCGCCATATTGGGTTGGCAGGCTCGAAACACGAATATCAATATCTTTTCCGGAAAAACGCAATTTAATGCGACCATCCTGCGGCAACCTGTTTTCAGCAATATTCAAATTGGCCATAATCTTAATACGCGAGATTATCCCATTTTGGATGGATTTTGGCGGCGACAATACCCGATGCATGATACCATCCACACGAAAACGCACCACCAGCTCTTTTTCCATGGGCTCAATATGAACATCCGAAGCTCTCTCGTTTACAGCTGAGGATAATATCACATTCACCATCTTAATGATGGGTGCCTGGTTGGCGAGATCCATCGAATCATTGAGGTCTTCCATGTCCTCAAGAAATTTCAGGCCCTCGTCGAGATCGACATCCCCCTCTTTGGAGCCCTCAGACTTCTCGTAAAAATTATGGATGATCCGCAGGATTTCAGCTTCCCGCGCCATGATTGGCCGCACGTCATACCCGGCTAACAACAACCTGAATTCATCAAGAGGATGGATGGCGGTGGGATCGCCAATGGCGATACGAATTTCATTGCCCTCAAGAAAATAAGGGGCCATGCGATATTTCTGCACAAATTTCAGAGGAACTAATGGAATGATGTCGTCAATGTTACGGGGCTCCAGACGATCGGCATAATCGATGCCATAGAGCTTTCCCTGCGAGCGCAATACGTCGTCTTCGCTGACCATCCCCCGCTTGATGAGTACCTGAGCCAGGGAAAGGTTTGATTTTTTCTGCAGCGAACGGGCTTTCTTCAGCTCTTCATCGTCAATAAGACCATCTTCGAGCAGAATATCAGCTAAAGTCTTCATGGCAAAAAATCAGCGTTCGCCTCGCTCCCGGCGGATAAATTCGGTCTGCTGTTCTTTCTGCAGATCCTGGGTCACCTTGTCGGCAATACGACGGTTCGTCAAAATATGCGGTGTAATAAAGACGAGCAGGTTGGTTTTTTTCATACTAAGGCTGGTTCTTTTGAAAAGATAACCAATCAACGGTATATCGCCTAATACTGGAATCTTTCTGACATTTCTGTTCCGATCGGTAGAAACCAGACCGCCAATAACAATAGTCTGGGAATCCTGTACCCGCACCACAGTTTTTATGTCACGCTTAGAAAATTTGGGATTTGAGAGAGCATCTTGGGTAGCACCCGAGATGGATTTTACTTCTTGGAAAAGATTTAAGGTTACCATGCGATTTTTGTTAATTTGGGGGGTGAATTTAAGTTTAACTCCCGTCGGACGATATTCATAAGAAAATGTCTGTACAGTCTGCTCAGCCGCCCCGGCCAAGCGGTTGCCAGTAATAACCGGTACATCCTCACCTACGTTGATTTCCGCTTCTTGGTTATCGAGGGTTAGAACCTGCGGCGCAGAAATAATCGCGAAATTATCTTTCTTGATATTGGCATTCATCAGGGCAAGAATATCCGTAGTGGTACTCTCGATCAAACCAAGTGAAAAACCAAGTAGTGTGTTAATACCAGTAATGTCTCCTTTCTTGTTGATCATTCCACTTTCGGCCGCAAGCCCAGTATTAAACTGCGCGGAACCACCCTTGCCGATACGCCAGTCAATACCAAAAGAATTGGCATCATCTGCCGCTACTTCTACAATTAAGACTTCGAGCAGAACCTGGTCGCGCGGTAGATCAATACGACGGATCAGGCCACGAACCAACTCATACTCTTCTTTATTACCTACATAGATGATGGAATTTGATTCTTTGTGAGCGACGACATCAATATTCTTACGGGGTACCTGCGCCGGGTTGGTCTGCTGCCCCTGGCCGTCTTTTTTCTGATCAGGCATTTCAACTGGAATACTGACTTTTTTAAGAGTGGTCTCCACATTTTCAGCCAACATATTCTCAAGGCGGTAAATATGTACGTTGCCAACCGATGTCTGTTCTTCCTCGTCGGTTTCTTCTTCTTTCTTACTGGGGAAATCAATCATATTGACAATACGTACTAAACGGTTTACTTCATAGATACTGCCGGTAATCACCACCATTTCAGCTTCATCGAAATCGACAATCTCGGTGTTAGGCCCGGTAAGCCGCTTAAGGATGGCAGCCATGCGGGATGGCTTGCTGCCAAGCAGCGGCATCACATGGGTAGTTACCCGGTCTTCTTTGATGTCTGCATCAGACAACGGCTCGCGCCCTAAGGTTATAATGGCACCGCCAGCAATGGCATCTTTAATGGGCACCACTCTGACCAAATTTTCTCCCTCCTCGATTAGACCAAAACCGCGGATCATAAGTACACTGCGCAAATAGTACTCTGCCTGGGAGACAGGTATTTTGCGGGGTGAAATAACGGTTATTTTACCTTTGACCCGATCGTCGGTGACAAAATTCTTGCCGATAATCGCCGACATGGCCTTCAGAAAATCCTGGATCTCCTGGTCGCGAAAATCAGGGCGAAAGGATTTTTCCCCTGGGGGTTCCTGAGGTATGGCAGGGGTAGTTCTGCTTGCTTTTTTCTTCGCGGCCTGACCAGAAATTGCAATAACCGGAAGCAAAAGTATAAGGGCCAGTAACGCCGACAGGGCGGGATTTTTCCGCATCAGTTTCCAGTACCCCAGATGTCGATAAGCAGACAAGTAAAAGTTAAGGAAACTTATCCAGTACCCTTCCAACTATCCCTATGGTAGGGCTTAAGTTCAACGGCAGTACTACTTTATACCTTTTTGGCCTAAAAATTCCTGAACAAAGTTATGGAAATACATAGCAAACTTAAGGTACAAAGAGGGGGCTTAAGCCCCCTCGCTGCGGCCGGGCTTCTGCTACCCCCGGCTTTGCTT
>CALHRC010000053.1 GCA_938038265.1 uncultured bacterium | reverse complement strand
GATGGGGAATTCCCCATCTATTCTTAAGAATTCTAAGAAGGGGGATTGCTTGGTTGGTTACTCCAGAATAGAAGCAGACAAATACCCTTGACGGCAGGCCTTCAGTAGCAAATATCTCTCTATGAATCGAGCGAAATACATTTGTACCACCATCCTGCTAATACTACTGCCACTATCTTGCAAAAGCGCACCAAAACAAGAAATGGAAAGAGCTAATTCAGCCATTGAACAATCGCGCCGGGTTAGCGCCTCTAAGTATGCTCCGGAGGATTTTAATGCGGCTAAAGAACTCTATGCTGCAGCAGAAAAAGATATTGAAAAGAAAGAATATGACGCGGCCCGAGAAAAGGCCTTAGGCGCTGAACAGAAGGCACGGGCGGCTTATTTTAATTCCCTAAAGGCGTTTGGTAAAGAACAGAGTGAGATTACCGGCAGTGCCCAGAAAAACGCGAAAACTGCCAATGCCCACAACCTGTTCCCAGAGAAATTTCAAGCTGCCGAAGAATTAAATCGTGCAGTAGAGCAAGACCTACAAAAACTTCAGGAAATCAGTGAGCGCATCCGGCAGATTGAGGTTGAGAAAAACGAAGTTCCTAAAAAGAAAGCAAAACAAAGTTGAGGCCATTCATGAAAAAATTATTGCTCTTTTTTTTCATTATATTTGCAGGTTGTGCCCTCGGAATCTCGGCCGAAGAGACTAGGCCACAACCGCCTTCTGAAGAGGAAATTTTAAGACAGCAGATCATTGAAATCATGGAGCGGATAAATAAGAATAGTGAAGCCGCCCAAACTGCATACCGAGAAGTCACTGCTGCTGCCGAAGCCCTACGCCTTGAAACCGAACAGCGTCTGAAAAACCTCGACGATACTATTAAGGCGGCTCAAGAAAGCAAGCTGGTCAACCGCGATCTTTTGAAACAGGCACAGGGAATGCAGAGAAACGCGCAAGCGCAATTTCGCGCCAAGAATTACCGTGAAGCTCTGGCAACTGCGAATAGTGCCTTTGAATTTATCACGGATGTACCTTTGGTAAGCACTACTTTACAACCGCGTTTATTTTCCCCCGATGGGGATGGTGTCAATGATGACTTGCTATTTGAAACCAGTGTTAGAGCGAAAAACCCCATCAGCAATTGGGAGCTGCGCATCATGCGCAGCGAGCCGGGGGATGTCGATATTGAGGTTTTCCGCACCGGAGGTAAGGGGGTTCCTGATCGCTATATTTGGAAAGGTACCCGCGACGGTAAGGTTGTCGTGGACAGTGCGACTAACTATTACGCAGAACTTTACGTTATCGATGAGAAAGGCGGGCGCGGCGAGTCGGGCCGGCTCAATTTCAAAACGGATATTTTTGTCAACCGTACCGAGCGAGGTATGATGATTGATATCACCAGCATCAAGTTTGAACCGGATAAATCGGTGCTACTTGAAGAGAACTACCCCATCATCCAGACCATCCGGCAGTTTTTGCTGAAATATCCTGAATACCGGGTAGTTGTGGAGGGGCATGCACATTTTAGCGGCCCTGCAGCTTGGAGCTACACTTTGTCGCAACGCCGGGCGCAGGCTGTAGCCGATTACCTCATCTCTCTGGGAATGGAAAAAGACCGCCTCATCGTACAAGGCATGGGTGAGGCCCTGCCCCGCACTTTTGAAGCAGGAGAAGATCCCTTAAACCGCCGGGTAAGTTTTATTTTAATTCGCAGTGAGGAAGAATTAGAGGCTTACCACAAGTTTGTCAAAACTATTAACTTTAAGAAAGAAGTAACTGCGCCGAAAAAGAAATAGATGCTCACAGAGTACCTGCAACAAAACCCGGTGCTGGTCATGGGCCTGGCGGCCTTGGTCGCCTATCTGATTGGCTCCATCCCCACGGCCTACTTAGCCTGTAAGGCCAGGGGGGTAGATATTCGTACCGTAGGTTCTGGTAACGTGGGAGCAACCAATGCTGCTCGGGTGTTAGGTAAAGCATGGGGGATCGCCATCCTGCTGCTTGATGCCCTCAAAGGATTTATACCCGTCATCGCTGTCTATATACTGTTCCCCCCGAAAGAGGCCGCTCTTAACCTCATGATGCTCTCTGGGTTAGCTGCTATCTTAGGCCATGTCTTTCCCGTTTGGCTCTCTTTCAAAGGTGGCAAAGGCGTCGCCACCGGCTTAGGGGTAATGCTTGCGTTAGTACCAGAGCTCACCGGGTTTGCGGCGCTTGTCTTTCTACTGACGGTGGGCATAACCCGTTATGTGTCATTAGGCTCTATTCTTGGCGCCGTAAGTCTCTTGATTTTCTTCTTGCTTTTCTACGCACCGAAAGAAAACCCCCTTCTGTTCGGTTATTTGGCGTTGGTTGCTGCCTTTGTCATTTACAAGCACCGGGCAAATATGAAAAGGCTGCTCGAGGGAACTGAATCGAAACTCGGCAGTAAAATTGAGGTGAAAAAATGAATAAAATTACAGTAATTGTCACGGCGCTCACGCTCGCTTCCGCAATCTTTGCAGGCCCCATTGAGGATGAGTATAACAGAACCCGCGACGAAATTGAAAAAATGCGGGAAACCCCTGAAATGAAAAAGGAACAATTGCAGCGCACCTTAAACCGCTCGCTGCAACGCGCCCTGTTGCGCTACTACAACCTACCTGATTACGACAAAGCTGAGCTGGCCGAAGGCAGCTATGAACGCTCTGAAGTGGATCCCTATACATTTTATTACAAGTATAAAGATTATGTCGGCTACTTCACCTACAGCGTGGATCCCGAAAAATACTTGGCGGTGCCCGTCTCAGAAAAAATTTTACTGAAACCATCAGCAAAAAATCCCGACACCCGCGGTAACTAAGCTATGGCGGCCTCTGGTCTGCTGTTAATGACTACCACCCCAACTCTTGAGTTAGCAGAAACATTAGCCCAGGGGTTAGTAGAGCAACACCTAGCGGCTTGCGTCAACATAGTAGGACCCGTCAACTCGACTTATTTCTGGGATAATAAAATTGTGTGTGACAGTGAGTACAAATTATTTATCAAAACAGCGCCTCACCTCAAAGATAAAGCGATACATTTTATCAAGGCAAATCATAGTTACCAAGTTCCTGAAATATCGGCGCTATCTATCGAGTATGCTAACCCCGATTATGCCAACTGGCTGTTCCAGTACGTGGGCTCTGCCAAAGGTGATTAAATACAACTTGAGTAATATTCAGTATATACAGGGGGGATGGTTTTGCACTGCTCTCACATTGCTGTTCACAGTACTGTTGTCGCCAGCCCTGCGGGCTGAATTACGCGCTGGCACCCTGTTACAGGCACATGGTAACACCGTACTGACCGGAGCTGAGCTGGGCATTGAACTCATACCCAAAAACCAACAAGGCTTCTTTTTTAACCTGCGGCTGCCGGTGTTGTTTCACCAAGAGGGTCAGGTTGTCTATCCCGGCATGAAAAATCCCCCCGGGCCTGCTTTTTACAGCCGCCCTGAATCAGCACTGTTTGCCCTGCGAGAAGCGCGCTATGCTTCTAGCGACCATAGTTATGGCATTGGTGATATTCCCCTGCAAGAAAATCACAGCGCCTTATTATGGGGCAATCCCTTTATCAATGGTGAAACGCCTTATGCTGCCAACGGTATTATTTTGACAGATGGCAGCGCGGAATTGCGCACTTCTGCGCTATCTGATCCATCGTTGGTGTTTGTGCGCTACCGATGGCAAAGTTCCAGCGACAGTAAAATTCTCGCCCTGCGCACCCTGCAGATGGAGCCGCATATCTTTGGCCGATTGCGTGAAACAAGCGAAGGTGGCGGTGGGTTGCGTTTTAAGACTACTGCTGTTGCTTTTGAGAGCCATCAATTAGGTTTTGAGCAAACAGTGGTAGCCATTGTAAAAAAAAACAATACCCTGTGGCAAGAGACCACCGGTCTGTTTTGGCGTTTTTTTGATCTCACTACCGAAATCGGTGCTCTAGCCCAGTCGGCCAACCATCCCTATGGCCCTTACCTTTCCCATGCGACGCCGGGGCGCTTTAACATAACAAATAAGAATACTGCTACGTTAGGTGGGGCTTATTGGGGACTGCACTCCAGCTTTACCCGGCACAATGCCGGTTACTTTCGGGCCGAGTATTACGGCAACAAGGTCATTTCATTGCGTTTTGACTATGAACAAAAACAGGGGCGTGCCCTTTGGCTTTTAGGTATTTTACGCGAGGGCTTCGGCGCCCCGGGACGCACGGAAAAAGCAATTGATCCTGATATGTTTTTTGTCTTTAGCTTGCGCTACAAAGCCGTGGGAGAGTTCCTGTTATTCTCAAGTGATAACTATTATTCATATTTTAATGGCATGAGCTATCGGGGATCTTTGGGGCTAAGCTGGTTATTTTAATTACTTAAATCCCATACTTTTTAAATAACCTTTCACGATATTCAGCTTCGCGCTCATTGACCGCATCAAAAAATTTGCTGGCATCTTTGACACTTTTAAAAGCATAATAACCATCCATAAAGAAATCCATCAGGTGCTCAATATTCATCATCTTAGCAGCAAATTTAGTTGGTTTAATGATAAAACCGAGAAATGGCACATGAGCTAATTTGTGAAAAAACTGCGTTGTCTCAAGTAATAGATACACTTGCCTTTCGCGATCAGCGCGACGCCCGACCTTACCAAATGCCTCTTCAAAGGTTTTGCGGGTTACTTTCTTACCATGGAACAGGTCAAGATGCTTTTGTGTTACCGCAGCATCTAAATCATCGGTGAGCTCGTTTAATTCCTTGAGCATGGTAACGCGGGTAATGCGCTGCTCGCCAACTGCAGCAGCTAATTTTTCATAGAGTTTGTTAAAAGCTTCATCGCGCTCTTCTTTATAGGCCGTGTCATAAATTTTATCAAAGAAAAAATTTGTTATCGCGGTAAATTTCGGGTCTGTTACAAAATCGGCATAGGTCTCTCTCAGGCGGGCACTTTGCTCCCGGCGAATTTCTGCTAAGTGCGCGTGAAAGTCATGTTTCATCTTGCGCGCCAACTTTATTTTAGAAAGAGGCTGCTCTTTTTTCAAGAAAAGCCCTCATACCCTCTTGCGGCTGTCCCGTGACAAATAATGCGCCAAAAGCCATTGCCTCAGCATCTAAGCCAAGCTGAAAATCCACATCATCTGCCTCATGCACCAACTGCTTCGCTTGCCGCAATGCCGCCGGACCATTATGCAATATATTGACCGCGGCTTTTTCTGCTTCAACCAACAGGTCATCATGAGCCACTACTTTTTGTGCAAGGTGCATGGCAAAAGCTGTCTGCGCATCAATTTTTTCGCCAGTTAAAATAAGATACTTTGCATTACCCTCCCCCACAATCCGCGTTAGTCTTTGGGTTGCCCCAAAACCCGGAATTAAACCCAAAGAAACCTCAGGAGTGCTGGCAATGGCCTTGTCAGAAAAAAAGCGCATATCACAGGCTAAAGCTAACTCAAGCCCTCCTCCTAAAACAAAACCGTTAACCGCCGCAATACTAATAATAGAGGATTTCTCAATTTTACGAAAGACCCCATGCCCCAGCCGGGAATACTCTGTCGCCTGCTGCTGGGACATACCCTGCATCTCTGAAATATCCGCACCAGCCACAAAAGCCCGACCAGCACCCGTTAGCACCATGACCCTCACAGCTCGTTGTTCCAAAGTCGTTACTAACCGATCTAATTCTTGTAATACACTTGAAGATAATACATTCATAGGGGGATGGTTAATCGTAAGTAAAACATATTCCCCAACTTGAGAATTTTTTAGGGTAACCGATTTATATTCAATTTGAAAATTTTTAAATTCCATTTTCTTTCCTTAATAAGAAATATTCAAAGAACTGCCACTTTAGCAGGGAAAGCCTGCTCTATTTTTTCGCCCAGGTCAAATAATATCTCTTCAGAAAAATAGGGCCCTTGTATTTGAACACCTAACGGCAAATTGTCAGCAGGCCCAGGTACGGCAAGCGCCGGCACCCCCGCTAAGGAAGCACCCACGGTCAATATATCTGAAAGATACATCTGCACCGGATCACTGGTCTTCTCACCTATCTTAAAAGCCGGCGAAGGAGTCGTGGGCATGAGAATTACATCGTAGCGCTCAAACGCCTGAAGGTAGTCCTGGCGAATTAAACTGCGCACCCGCTGTGCCTTACCATAAAATGCATCATAGTAACCACTAGAAAGAGCATAGGTCCCCAGCAAAATACGCCGCTTTACCTCGGCGCCAAAACCGGCGCCGCGTGTGCGCCGGAACATCTCCCACAGCGTATCCGCTGGCTGGCGAGGGCCAAAGCGCACTCCGTCATAACGCGCCAGGTTGGCTGAGGCTTCTGCCGGGGCAATGAGATAATAGACCGGAAGGGCGTAGGCGGTGTGGGGAAGATCAACCGCCTCTGCGCTGGCGCCCAGCTGCTCTATTTTGGCAATCGCCTGCCTAACTGCCTGCTCAACAGCAGGTTGAATCCCCCGGATAAAATACTCCTGCGGCACACCCACACGCACGCCGCGCAGCGGACTGGATTCACCCTCGCCGGGCA
>CALHRC010000052.1 GCA_938038265.1 uncultured bacterium | reverse complement strand
CAAAACAGATATTTCCGCCCAGTCAACTACCAATACCTTTAGCTTTGTTTTGAGCAATAATTCCAGTGGGGGGGATGTATTAACAGAAGCCAAAATTCATTTTCCCGGTTTCTTTAATTTAAGTGGTGCAACCGTAACCTCAACACCAACGGCGACAGTTACGATAGGTAGCGACATCACCCCTTATGATACCAATGGTATTGAATATGCCCTTAACCCTGCCGAATATAGTTCATTTAATAAATCCAACTATATTTTACTTAATTTTGGCAGTGGGCTTAACCCGGGGCAAAGCGCGCAAATTACGGTTACGGTAAATGATACTTTCTTTGCCGCTTCACCGGTGAATATGGTGTCGAGAGAAAACTCAGGTGGTGGCTTTATTCAACGTAGTGGCTCTACCGTCGAGCCAAATGGTATTGATGGCAATGACAATGGCATTTGTGAAGCAGGTGAAACCTGTAGCGGTCGGGTTACCTTCAAAGCCTCTGCTAAGTATAATACCAGTGGTGGCGCTTTCCAGTTTATCAATTCCTTCCCTACCCGAGCGGATAGTTTAGAAATTTTACAGTCATCGCCAACAGGCTATGCTTGGGTATTTAGTGAAAACATCCCCATGGAGCCGCCGTCAACGACTCGCAACCAAGTGATCGAAGTGAGAATTAAAAATGGCGCGCTTACTACCGGCACGGCAGCTAAGCCAGGAGATATTATCTACCGTGCGAAAATCCAAGTCCCCCGGGTAAGCACACTGTCAGCCATCACGAACCTGCAATGGCGTAAAACCGGCAGCCCTACCTGGAATACTCTGCCCGGTAGTTGTGACAATGTTCCTTCTTGTAGTGGCAATTTTAGTGGAGATACAAACCACTACTATGCGTACATAAATTTTGAAACGGATGGCGGTCTTCTGCCCCAAGAAACGGCTGAGGTGCGCTTTACTATAGCTGAAAATTTTAGCAGCAATGCTTTTATTGACTTAGCCTTTCGGGTTGACAACAACCGCTGGACAACCACAGAGGGGCAATATAATACCAGTAGCCCGTCAATTATTCAAATTGACACTACCTTTACCCAAGGTGATATTGCGGTGACCGAACTGTCAACCCAAACCTTACGGGTAAACTTTATCCCCCCCGATCCGCAATCCTCAGGGCTGGTCTATTTAAGTGTAGATCGTGATATTGTGCAAGGGGTGCGCAATACGGCGGTGAATCCACCCAAATTTGATTTTGCGCAATCCCAGTTAAATTTACTGGCGACCTACTGCAATCCCAGCTCGCCGAGCTTAACAGCCGCTTGTGATGCCCGTTTTACCGTTTATACTATTGGTGAATACCATGATATTTACTACCAGGTGCAAAATGGCTCACAAAGTTATGCCTTAGAAGAATTAAAGTTGCGGCTGTCCATCTTTGACATCAACCAACCAAACCACGGCTGGAGCAATTTTCAAATTACGAGCGTTACCAGCGAGCGCTTAGGTGATTTAGCCAGCCCCACTTGCAACTATTTGGATATCTACCAACATAATGGTGTTGTGGCCGATGATTCTGCAGGTTCTGACGCAATCAACGAAACCTGTGAGCTTACTATCAACTACTCTTCGCTAACCGGTGGGGGTATTCCGATAGGGCAAAAAGACATGGTGCGGGTGCGCTTGCGCCTGCTGCCCACCATCCACAACTACCTTGCCAATATTGACAGTAGCACCATTACCTATAATCCTAATGGTAAGCAGGGTGGTTTTGATGTGTCCCGTAGTGTTGAGTTTAAGCTTAGCGCCCAAGAAAAACGAGCAACCTTAGTGGGCTATCGCGATGTTACTCTCGAAAGTGGTGGTCAACAATATTTCTATATCCGCAAAGCACCATTTGCGCGTATTACGGGTCTTTTGGCACCGAAAAATGCGCCGGTGAACTTTCGCCTCATGAAATCTGACGGCAACTCTGCCACCCTGCATGGCGGCGGTAATATGCCAACCGTAACTGCCGGCGATGATGCAGCTACCCAATTTGGGCGCTTTGTCTTTGACCGGGTGCCCGTGGGTGATAGCTATGCGGTACAACTTATTTCGGCAGATCCCCAGTATGATGTCTCTTTCTTTGCCAAAACCCGCGAAGATGCTAAAATTACCGATCGTTCGTTGTTTGCCGTAAGCCAAAACCAGGTCACCCGCATAGAAAACCTACTGCGGACACCCTCAACTAATGTACCGATTGAAGTCAATTACCGCCAACTTAACGCCGCAGTACACAACGAAGTACAGGCGCCACTTGACAGCAAAACCAGGCTTATCTTGCCTGTGGGTAGCTTAGAAAATAACCCCCGCATTAACATCCGCATTGAACCAATGGGTGCCCAGGCGTGGGATGTATTGCACCATGCGCCTTACCAACAAGAAGGGGCGGCAGGTAAAGGCATTCTCAATACCAATGAGCACAAAGTCTATAACCTGCTCAATGAACTACCCCAAACAGGAGAACTGACCCCCGTAGTTGAAAACCAGCTTAAAGCTGAAGCCACCTTTATTGTAGGCTATGATCCGGCAGATTTTCCCGGGGTTAATGAGAAAAGCTTAGCCGTCTTTTACTGGGATATTACCCGCCGGCGTTGGGTTAAATTAGGTGGCTTAGTGAATACTAACGAAAAAACCATTACCGTACAAATCACCTACATGCACCGCACCTACACAGTACTGCCAGACTCGCAAGCCAAAGGAATTGCTAACGTAACGGTATTCCCACGGGTGTTTACCCCCGGCCGCAGCGACTCTGCCTATAAAGAAGCTGCCGACCAGTTTGGCGCCGAAAAAACCTTTGGTAACCTAAAGCTAACTTTTGAGCTGGGCTCCTCCTCTATTGGCAAGAAATATGAAGTGGGGATATACAACATGAATGGCCGCCTGATGAAAAAATGGGAAAAAGAAAATACCACGGGCCAAGGCAGCGTTTTCTGGGATGGCCGCGACGAGTTTGGCGGGTTAGTCGCTGGCGGAGTTTACGTGTATGTCATCCGCATTGGCGAGGAGAAATACCGGGGTACCTTAGTGGTGGCTCGCTAAAGACTTGCCCCTAGGGCCAAGGAGCGCATTTTTGCCTTGGGGGGGCTGTTAGTAACTAAAAACAAATATAACGTTAGATAGGTATTATATTTTGCTATAGTTATGGCATCCCCGTAGGTGGGGAATTCCCTATCTGTTCTTAGAATTCTAAGAACAAAAGCGGCCGTCGGGGGGGCAGGCCATGGCCGCTGCCCCCGAAAAGGGGCAGTCGAGGGCGGGTGAGCCCCCTTCCTTTGCCTGGTGTTACGGAGCTTATGCGTTGCACAAACCCGACACCTTGCTTAAAGGGTTGCCTGCACGTAAAAAAATCTTATAGACTTTTAAGATTGCTAAAAAGCTTTAGAGGGTAGGTTTTTTTCCCGCTGGGATAATAAAACAGCCCATTTTTCTTGACACAGGTATGAACTTTGGTATATTGAAAATAGGGGCACCAGCAGGTTGAAAAATTTATTTCTGGTGCGTCTAATTAAGTAGAACAGGATGGCTGGCATTAGTGAAATAAAACGCAAGTTTAGGCGGGAGTTATCCGAACCGAAAATATAAAAGGGAACCAATATGTTTGACTTTACCAACCGAGTAAAAAAAATCATCAATGAATACGCTCCGAAAGAAGGCAAGCGTCTTGGGCATGAATATTTAGGGCCGGAGCATATCTTATTAGGGTTGCTTAAGGCAAATGATTCGGTTGCGATGAAGATTTTAACCAGCCTTGGGGTTGATGTGAATGATCTGCGCAAAGAAATAGAAAAGCGCTGTGAGGCGGATGGTATGACCTTGCTGATTGACCCCGGCAGCAAGGATAAAATACAGCGCGTCCTTGAGTTTTCTCGCGAAGAAGCGCGTAAATTGCGGCACAGTTATATTGGCTCTGAGCATGTTCTGCTGGCGCTGTTGCGTGATACGACATCTATTGCTTCGGCTGCTTTAGGAGCCTTTTCGATTACCTACCAGGTAATCCGCAATGAGTTGAACAATACGCTGGGCTTACCCCAAAGTAACCCATCCGCGACACGGCAGCAACAGAGTGCCCCTAAAAAAGAAGCCGCCAAAACACCGATGCTTGAAGAATATGCGAGAAATCTCACCCGCATAGCAGAAAGCCGCGCTTCTGATCCCGTTATTGGGCGTGATAAGGAAATCGAACGGGTAATCCAGATACTATCACGCAAGACTAAAAACAACCCTATATTGATTGGCGAAGCTGGTGTCGGTAAGACAGCGATTGTGGAGGGTTTGGCGCAGAGGATCGTACAGAAAAAGGTGCCTGAGATATTGTTTGGGCGGCGCATTTACGCTTTAGATGTGGCCGCGTTGATTGCCGGTACCAAGTACCGTGGCGAGTTTGAAGATCGCATAAAAAAAATAATGAAAGAGCTGACGGCTAACCGTGATGTGATCATGTTTATTGATGAGGTACATACGATCATTGGGGCAGGCGCGGCTGAAGGTGCGGTTGATGCGGCAAATATTTTGAAGCCAGCTTTGGCGCGCGGTGAAATCCAGTGCATTGGCGCGACAACACTGAGCGAGCACAAAAAGTACATTGAGAGAGATTCGGCTCTTGAACGGCGTTTCCAGACTGTTATGGTCGATGAGCCGTCTATTGAAGACGCGATCCGTATCCTGGCTGGCTTGCGTAAGAGCTATGAAAAACACCATGTTGTGCGCTATACAAAAGAAAGTATTATCGCTGCCGTACATCTTTCCGACAGGTATATCACCGAACGTTATTTGCCTGACAAGGCTATTGACATCCTTGATGAAGCAGGGGCGCGCGCCCGTCTGCAGAGTACGGTAGTTCCTGAAGAAATTAAAAAATCAGAGAAAGAAATTATTCGTCTGACGCGGGAGAAAAATGAAATGGTGCGCCTTCAGGAGTATGAAAAAGCTGCGCGACTGAGAGACACAATTGTTACTATTGAAAGGCAGCTGGATGAAAAAATAGAGCGCTGGCGTGCCGAACAGCGAGAGAAGCCGATAATCATCTATGAGGAAAACATTAGGAACATAGTGTCTCAATGGACGGGTATTCCTGTTGAACAGCTCACGGAAAAAGATTCCGAGCGATTGGTGAACATGGAAGAGGAGTTGCGCAATCGGGTAGTGGGGCAAAGCCGGGCCATCGAGCAGATATCCCGGGCGATTCGTCGCTCCCGAACCGGATTGAAATCCCCCCGTCGTCCTATTGGTTGCTTTATTTTTCTTGGGCCCACTGGTGTTGGTAAAACAGAATTGGCTAAGGCGCTTGCGGAATTTTTATTTGGTGATGAGGATGCGCTAATTCGTTTTGACATGAGCGAGTTCATGGAGCCTCATTCTGTGGCTAAATTTATTGGTTCTCCGCCGGGTTACGTCGGCTATCAGGATGGTGGCCAGCTTACGGAGGCCGTTCGCCGCAAACCGCATTCAATTGTTCTGTTTGATGAAATTGAAAAAGCGCATCATGATATTCAACATATCATGTTACAGATTTTTGACGAAGGAGAGCTTACCGACACGATGGGGCATCGTGTCAATTTTCGGGAAACCATCATTATTATGACCTCTAACCTGGGTGCTCGTCATTTGCAGAAAGGCGGTAAAGTCGGGTTTGACGAATCGCGCGGTAAGGAAGATTCCAAGAAAGAACAGGTAATGGAAGAGTTGCGCAAGTTCTTTTCGCCGGAGTTTCTAAACCGCATTGATGACGTGATTATTTTTGAGTCTCTCTCTCGTGAAGAGATACGTCAAGTTGTTGAAATTATGCTGGATGAAATCAATACGAATATTCTGCGTAAGAATATTTTCATTTCAGCAAACAAAGAGGCGCTCGATTACTTGGGCGAAAAAGGATATAGTGACAAGTATGGGGCCCGTCCCCTGCGGCGTCTGGTGCAGAGGGAAATTGAAGACGAGCTGGCAGTAATGATTCTTAAAGGAAAAATCAAGCCCCCGGCGGAAGTGCGTTTGTCGGTGAAAAAATCGAAAGATGGCACAAGGCAGCTTTCGCTCAAACCGTTGAGTCTATCCGCCGAGAAACTGGCTGAGCTCAGAGAAGAATATTTAATTGAAGAAGAAAAAATTGACGATTTCTGGGACGATGAGGATATTGAGTGGCCCATAGCAGATAAAGAAGCCTCGATCGTTGAAACTCGGGAAATGTCTTTACCTTGAGATGACGGATCATGCCAGCGTTTTGCTGGAGCCATTTCTACGCCTTGCGGCAGAGGTGAGGCCGCGTACTTTTTGGGATGGTACCCTTGGTTTGGGCGGTCACGCCATAGCTCTGGCCCGGTTATTACCTGAGTTGCGTGTTTGGGGCAGCGATGCCGATATAGAGATGCTGAACAGAGCTGGCGCTGCAATTGCTAGCGCAGGGTTATCTGAACGGTTTTCTCTGGCTCAAGGAAATTTTGCCAGTGACCCGCATGGCAGTCATGCTCCATTTGATATTATACTCTTAGATCTCGGGATTTCTTCTCTGCATATTGATGAACTTGATCGCGGAATTACGTTTCGAGGTGATCAGGAGCTAGATATGCGTCTTGACGTATCACAGGGTGAACCGGTATGGCGCTGGCTGAATAAGGCCAAAACCGAAGAGATTATGAGTGTTCTTTTTCGTTATGGAGAAGAGTCTTTCGCGCCGCATATCGCACGGGCAATCGTTGCCAGAAGGGAAACTTTTGGGGAATTACGCAGAAATTTTGAATTGCGGGAAATATGCGAAGAAGTTTACCGCCGGCGAGTGCCGGCGGCGAAACGCCATACGTTCCGATATCCTGCCGTGAAGACATTTCAAGCTTTGCGGATTTTCATAAATCAGGAACTGGCTTCTCTTGAAAAAGCTCTTGAGTTTTTGCCAGAGAGACTGAACGTGGGGGGGCGACTTTTCATTATTTCATTTCATTCGTTAGAAGATCGCCTCGTGAAGCATGCCTTTGCAGAACGCACCCGCATTATCGAAACCGATCCCCTGGCACGTCGCAACTACCGCGAAGGCGATTATACCCTTGTTGTAAAGAAATCTATCGTGCCCGATAAAAATGAAATTGCCAAGAACTCCCGCGCCAGGTCGGCCCGCATGCGGGTCTTACAGCGCCTGCGCTGATATTACCCGGGTATGATAGACAACAGCCAAAAAATAAATTTTACTTTTCTCCAACATAAATTGCCGAATATTACTAAGAATTATTTTTTGGCGATATGGATTTTGTTTAATTTATTTGGCACTTCTGTTCGCTCGCAGGATCTTTACCTAAAGACGGTCAGTGGCATAAATTACCGGTTTAATGAAGTCCGCCAGGCGGATGTAGTTATCGACACGGTGCCGCACCCGTGGCATATAGATATAACAGAACTTTTCATCGTCAGTAACGTTGCAGACAAATTATGGTTTCAAGGTAAGAAAGCGCGCGCCTTAGAAATATACCGTTCAGTTGCCAGACTTAGGTGCGAAACTGTGGCTGACCAAAAGCAACAACTCGGTTGTAACGCGCTAAAACCAAAGATATTAGAGCAGGCCCGGAAAAGAGTAGATCAAGATGGTCTGACATACCGCCAAACAGGAAATTATTTTGTGAGGTATGAAAATGAATACCTCTATGGAAATGAGGAGGATGGCTTTTCCTTGAACCTCAGGAATCCCATAGATAGCTATTCTACGCGCGATATATCAAAACTGGAGAGAGAAATATTTCTGACTGCGGGAGCTGATAAGATTAGGATATTTATTTTTTCTGAAATACCTGCAGACGTCCGAGGAAGTAATTTTGCCCGGTACCTTCTTCAGCGGACAGGCGTAGCTGTTGAGGCGCAGAAAGCTGAAATTATTGAGACTCAGGATTTCCGTGCCTGGGAGATTGAAAGTTACTTGCTACAAGCACAAAAGCAGGTTCAGATAAAGTTTGTTCGCTGGGGTAATAAAGGCTTTATGATAACATCGCAGGGAAACGACCCCGGGTTCCGGTTACTCGGTTTCGGATACTGACGGGTCGAGTCTTTTGATCATAGTGACGCTGTTACCTTTCTCATTGTAAAAGATCTCATCCATGTTGATGCGGGTAATGAAAATACCTCGGCCATTCAGATTATCAATATTTTCTCTGTCGCGTGGAGAAGGAATCTTGCTGACATCGAACCCCTTGCCTTCATCGGTTATCTGAAAAGTTAGGGTGCCATTGTTATAATGGTAAGTAAAAATAACTTTGCGACTGTTGTATGGTTCAGATTGCGCGCGTTCCTGCAGAAAACGCTGGTAATCGTCAACTTTCTCCAGAATAGATTTTTTCATGTCATAATCAATTTCAAGATTGCCATGTTCCATCGCGTTGACGAGCATTTCATAGATCGAGAGACGAATTACCAACAGGTTTTTCTTGTTGATCCCCGGAAAACGCTTGATTATATTGAGCAGTTCATTGATAAAAGGATTCAGTATAAAAAAATCCGTCGGCAGTAAAAAAGTGCGCCGCTCTTCGTTCATAATACTCAGAAGATTGAAGTCGGGTACGGTATTGGCTGTCATCGAAAAATATTTTTCGACAATCATGGCAATATCTTCAATGGAGAACGGTTTGGCCAGAAAGTCAATGGCGCCTAAGCGCAGGGCCGCGATGGCATTTTCAAGTGTCGCAGATCTGGTTAAAACGACAATAGTGGTATTGGGCAGTTTACGCTTTACTTTCTCGATAAAATCAAGGGCTTTTTCGCCCGGAAAGTCAATTTCTGTGATGATAAGATCGTATTCTTTATCCCAGCATTTGCTGGTGGCTTCTGCAACACTGGCTGCCACATCAGTCTGTAGCTTTTGGCTGAGTAGGTCACGCAGGATGTCGGTAAGGCTTGAGTCAGGATCAGCGATTAATGCCGTAGGCTTCTGCATTTGGTTTAGGTGAACTTGAGTTTTATGTTTTGTCAATTCTTTTAGGATTCTATAGATGAGCCTGGGCTTAGGCTCTAAGACAAGTTATTTTCAGTTATCAGGTAAGGTTCGCTGCCATTTGACTTTTTACTTGAGTCAACCCCTCGATAAATACCGCAAAACTTCGAGATCTTGTATTACTTATATCAATCAAAGGAGCAATTTGCCGGGCACCGCTGATCTTTTGGAATTCTGGAATTAGTCGCTTAAGTTCTTGCGCCGGATTGGACAATCGATCGGGATGGCGGAACTTTTGTTGATTTTGCCTCTGTGCTATATTTCTCTTGTTGTATGCTTTTTCGACAGCAACTAAATCAGCTAGATACCAGCTTTCCAGTTCCTTACAGGCAATACGCACCAGACACCTGTCTGGCTTTTTAACCTCTGAGCATTTTTGCAGGAGTTTTTGTTTCAAAGTCTTACAATCCGCAGCATCTTAGTCTTCGTCAAGCAAGAAGACAACTTCATTCATTGTGGGTCGGCCCCGGTAAAGGCCCCCTCTTTCCAAAGGTAGCCCAGTTTATCGCCTTCGCTGGTATAACGCCGTATCTGCTCATCATCCGAGGCGCGGTGCAGCTTGGTATAACCATCTTTCTTGACTAACCAGAACACCTCTTCAAGTTCAGCGGCATTTAATAAATCGGGCGAGTGTGTCGAAACGAGTACCTGCCCCCCTCTGCGGGCGTAATCCCGCAGCTCTTCTAAAAGCTCCGCCATCATTTTAGGGTACAATTGGTTTTCCGGCTCTTCAATACAGAGCAGCGGAAACGGTTTTGGATCATGCAGCAAAACCAGGTACGCAAACATTTTGATTGTGCCATCCGATACATATTTGTCGATGAATGGATCGGCGAAGCTCTGGTCTTTGAACTTGAGCAGTAGCCGGTTATCCTGGGTTGTTTCTGGGGTGATTTCGCCGATGCCTGGAATGCGCCTTTTCATTTTGTTTAGTATTTGTTCAAAAATTTCGGGATGGTTATCATGGATATTCTTTGCCACCAACTGCAAATTATCGCCCGTGACAGAAAGATGATCAGAATAACCCGAATAATCTTTGCTGCCGCGCGCCAGATTGATATGAAAGTCGGAGATATGCCAACCTTCAATTAACTGGCGAAAGGCATAGGCGGCCTTAAAACGTTCAAACTGGCCCAAACCCTTGATCGCCAGAATATCGGGTTGCAGTTGTTGTTCTTCTTTCGTGAGTTCTTCGTCGGTCTTGGAAAAATCCTCTTCGTTGACCACGGCCTGGCCTTTGCCGTAAGCAAAATCGAGAAAATGGAAGGGTGAACCCGAAGCGCCGCGCTTATAGCGCAGAATTTCCCGCTTGATGCAGGGCCTACCCTTATCGTCAAGTGCGATTTCCAGGCGGTAGGTAACCAGCCGGTCTTTGCCGGTGATTTCCATGCGGTATTGGATTTCGACGATGATTTCTTTTTTTTCGGCATTGCGTGAGATGACTTCATGAAAACCACCAAAAGATTGTAAGGCGCGCGTAACATTAAACGTCAGGCATTCCTTTAGAAAGCCAAAGACATGAAAGAGCGTCGTCTTGCCGCTGCCATTGGCGCCGACAAAAATGCAGAGTGACGGCATATTGCGGATCTCGACCCGCCGCAGGCTCTTGAAGTTTTCAATGTGGATGTTTTCAATTTTCATGGTTGACGACGCACCTTACCCCCAGTACACCATTTCAAGCAGCTCTTTGATTTTCTGTTCGAGAAACTGCGCGCCAGTTTCTGTGCTTTCCCGGCTTGGTAACTCATTTCAGAAACTAACTCAGGAATTTTCACTGTAAAATCAATCGTTTCTTGGGTTCAGAAAATCGTATCGGGGGCCCCCTACAACAACTCAATGCCAAATCGTCTGAGAATCCATGCTATCATAAAGAAAAGCAATCCAGTGCCTGCAATATACAATAACAGCGCAACAATAAACCCCCATTGACGTAAAAACCAAGGAAAGACTGGAAACAGCGGCAAGGTGGGCAACACATACCAAAATGTATAAACCGCATGATTGGCAATCTTCTGCTCCGGCTGTTTCTCGACATATAGCCACACCAAAGTTAACAAAGTCACCAGCGGCATGGCTACAACCAAGGCGCCCCAGCGATCACTGCGCTTGGCAATCTCTGAAGCAAGAACAATTACAGCAGCAGTCAGCAGAAACTTGACGACAACAAACAACATCCCCACCAATTACTCCTACTCTTCTTCGATGGGCAGATATACAGGCTCGGACTGCAGGTCGGGCAAAACCTTCAAACCTGCCCGAGCCTGATCTAAGGACGCCCGCTTCGTTTTGTGCGTCACAAGTACCAGATCTAGCGGCTGGCCCGCTGACTCTTCATTGCCCTCTTGGTGCACCGACGCCAAAGAAATACCATGCTTACTCAATACATTTGTCACCGTTGACAGTACCCCGGGCTTATCAAGCACCTGCAAACGTAAATAAAAAGGGGCGGATGTTTCTTTTATATCCAACACCTTACCATAGTGCCAATCATGTGGCATGCGATAGACCTCACCACGTGCCACCCGCATGAGATCAGCTACTACAGAAGATGCCGTTGGCAGCGAACCCGCCCCCTTGCCCACCATCAGGTGCGGCCCGGAATATCCACCTTTGAAAAAAACAGCGTTATTCTCGTATTCAATATTAGCAAGGTAGTGTTTTTCTGAGACAAGGCTCGGCTCCACCGCTACAAAGACACCATCGTTGTCGCGCGTACAGGTGGCCACCAACCGAATGCGGTAATTCATCTTCTCGGCCCATATGATATCACTTAAAGTTAACTGATCAATCCCCCGACACAGAATGCGCTGTATATCAATGAATTTTCCAGTGATCAAAGTAGCCAACAGCGCCAGCTTGTGGGCAGCGTCTTTGCCACTGACATCCATATAAGGGTCTGCTTCAGCCAAACCAAGTTTCTGTGCCTCAAAGAGAATTTCACGATATTCTTTTTTCTCCCGACGCATGCGAGTAAGAATATAGTTGGTAGTGCCATTGAGGATACCCTGCAATTGCCGCACCTCTTCATTAGCAAACACACTTTGTAAGTTATGAACGATGGGAATTGCACCGGCTACTGCTGCTTCAAAAGATACACTGCCACCTTTTTCATTGGCCAGAGAAAACAAACTGTAGCCATGCTCGGCCAGCATCGCCTTGTTAGCAGTAATAAAAGGCAGGCCCCGCTCAAGAGTCTCTTTGGCGGCATAGAGTGCCGTAGTAGTGCCACCTATGACTTCTACCACAGCATCTAGTTTTGGTTGTTGAAAAATAAAATCAGGGTTATCTGAGGCGGGAATGCCCTGCAACATATCGGCTTTTCTTTGGTAACTGCGATCCACCACCGCGACTACTTTAACAGGTAACCTCTTCTCGCGGAGAATCTGCAGAACCCCCCGACCCACCGTGCCAAGGCCATAGAGACCGATATGGAGCATGCCGTCAGACGGAGTTTTCCCGAGACGGTGTAAATCAAAAAGGAAATGGCCAAAGGGGTGCTTCCCCCCTTGCTGCGGCTGGGCTTACCCCCGTAGGGGGGCCGTAAGCGGCCACCCCCTCGAACCTTGATTGAGCCTGCCCGGCCTGCGCCCCCCCGGTTTTTGCCGGATGGGGAATTCCCCATCTGTAAAACCATCCCTCATGAGACATAATGTCGCTTTTTAGTAACTAGCAAGGCCTTGCGGGGTATGGCAGCTGGCCTTAGTTCAGGAATTCCTGAACAGGTGGGGAATTCCCCATCTGTAAAACCATCCCCCATGAGACATAATGTCGCTTTTTAGTAACTAAAAAACCCCAAGGGGTAAGCGGGGTGGTTACCACAATCTCCCTTGCGCAAAATTCAAGTGCGGTGCACAATATGGACTCGACACGATTTTTATAGATGCGGCTTGACAGTATAAGGTAGTCTGTTCAGAAAGATTTAGCTAATTTGTATGGCTAAAAATTCGAGTATGACCCAAAGAAGCATTCGGTTTTTGTTCCGGGTGTTAACTATTTTGACCATAGATCTGCTGGTCAGTTTTATCAACTCGCAAATTGTGTTCTTAGATTTATTCTGGAACAAGACGACAGTAACTTTAGTGGGGATGGCATTTGTTGTACTGCTTTTCTATTTTCTGATGGAGTATATCGACCATTGGACCACGGCGGTGCTGAAATTTACTGTCGGTGTTGGCAGGATGGTTAGGTTTAAAAAAACTGCAATAATTCTTATAATGGCTGCATTGTTTTACATCCAATACTTATGTTATTACAGGCTTTGGTTTGGCCGCTGGCCTGCCATTCCGGGGTATCTGTAACAGGAGATTAAATGTTACCAGCAGAACGACGCAAGCTATTCCAGCAAATCAGAGAAGCGCGGGATCACTTTCATGAAGAGCGGTACCCGCAGGCTTTTAATTTAGTCTCGCGCATTGAAAAAAAAGTGTTCAATCCCCATCTGAAGGTTAAGCTAATACAACTGAAAATGAATTGCCTTATGCAGGTGGGCAATATCAGAGCAGCACAGGAGTATATTGAAGAACAGGTGACCTTAAGTCCGGTCAGCCCGGTTATCAATTATGAGGCCGCTCGGTACTATCACAAGATCAACAGCTATGACCGCGCGAATCGCTATTACCTGCGGGCGGTCTGCCTTGCCCCTGAACGGATTGATTTTACATTGTCCTATTCCCAGTTTTTGCGGGAACGCAATTCCCATTCTGAAGCGTTGGGTGTGCTCTACAAATGTCTGAAAATTAACCGACAGCGCGGAAATTCTCTCGCCCGGGGCTTTTTACTGCTGGAAATAGGGCAATTTTATTATTACCGTCGCCAATACTGGCGCGCATCTATATTGCTGGCGAACTCGGCTAAAAATCACAAAGATTTTCCTTATTACGATTTACTCGCTGATTGTCACCTCAACCGGGGGGTGTATTCCAAGGCAGTGGCGGCGATTGAGCAGCATCTCAGAGACTGGGGGGATAATGACGCCGACGCTCTGTATATCTATGCCAAAGCCTTAGCTGGGTTGGGGCGCAAGTCAGAGGCGCTG
>CALHRC010000051.1 GCA_938038265.1 uncultured bacterium | reverse complement strand
GCCTGCCTTTGGGGTGGATTACTTGCGGGAAGTGCTTAGTTCGTATAGTTACCAAAAAAGGCCGCTTTTTAGAAAGTACGGACATCCTGCCCGGGGGAGACCGGCGGCTTTTTCCCTGCAATTAGACTACTCTTTCGGGCTAAAACCCCGATTGGCAGCCTAACAAGGCAACCTAAAAACTCGCAGCGAATGATTGGGTACTTAGCTGTATTTACACAAAAAATTCTTTTTGCAGTTCAAAAAGGGAATTTAGTAATTTTAGATGTGGCAATCGGCGTAAAGACTCAACAGAATGAGCCCCATGGGTGAGACCGATAGCGGCAACCCCAGCATTAGCTGCCATCTGCAAATCATGGGTGGTATCGCCAATCATGATGGTTTCACCCAGATCGGTTCCAGTTTCGGCGCACAATTCCAAAATCATGTCGGGGGCTGGTTTGGGTTTCGTGATATCTGCTGTGCGAAATGCCTGAAATATGTGGGTGAGTTGTTTGTTTTCCAGCGCTTTTTGCAGACCCTCTTTGGATTTACCCGTGGCAATGGTAAGAATTTTACCGGCTTGCTGCAGGCGATTTATAAGGTCAAGAGCGCCATCATAGAGAATAATTTCTTTTTCCCGGCGCAGGTACCCTTCCCGATAAACTTGGTGAAATTTTTTCATCAGAGCAATATCGGTTAGGTCAGGCAGCAGATAGCGGCGCGCGTCATCAATCCCCATCCCAATAATATGGCGGGCCGCTTCCTCGGAAATTTCGCGTCCTATTGCGGCGCCTGCTTCTTGAAGTGATATTACAATGGCGGATATACTGTCAGCTAACGTACCATCCCAATCAAAAATAATATGACGGTATTTATTCATATAGACATGCAAAAAAAAGCGCCGCCAGTGTAAACCTAAGCGGCACTTTGCGGCTTCTTAAAAAGTCGGCTTAACCGATAGCTTCTTTACCACGCTCACCGGTTCTAATACGGATTGTTTCTTTTAATTCAGAGACAAAAATTTTGCCGTCACCAATATTGCCGGTTCGGGCGCCTTCGATGATCGCCTTGATAGTGGGTTCAACATAATCTTCATTGACGGCGATTTCCAATTTTACCTTTTTGATTAGGTTTACTTCCACCACCTGACCACGGTAGTTTTCATCGTAACCTTTCTGTTGGCCACAGCCCACTACATTGGTTACGGTCATTTTTGTAACCCCCGCTTTATACAGAGCATCTTTGACGTCTTTGAAGCGATGGGGTTGAACGATAGCTGTAATAAGTTTCATAGCATTTTCTCCTTATTGTAACTCCGTCTTACCGGATAGTAAGCTGGAAGTCAGGGTATGCTTCGTTGCCGTGTTCACCGACATCGAGGCCGAGTATCTCTTCATCGCGGCTTACTCTGATACCCAGCGTTACCTTCAGCACAAAGAAGAGTAACAGGGCAGCAGGAAATGCCACAGCGCCATAGGCAAGCACACCAATGAACTGGGTTATGAATGAGTGTTCCGGATTGGTGCTGAAGATGCCGACGGCTAAAGTACCCCAAATACCACAGGTTAAGTGCACTGAAATGGCTCCTACCGGATCATCTAAGCGTAGCTTATCTAATAAAATGACAGAAAAGTACACCAAGGCTCCTGCAATTAAGCCAATGATGACAGCACTTCCTGGTGAAACAGTATCGGCACCTGCCGTAATACCAACTAAACCTGCCAAAGAGCCGTTTAAGGCCATAGAGAGATCGGGGCGTTTGCTCAGTATCCAGGATACGATAACCGCGCCAACAATTCCCGAAGCGGCGGCCAGCGAGGTAGTTACCAATACCAGAGATACGGAACCGGGATCTGCACTTAAAACAGAGCCACCGTTAAAGCCGAACCAACCGAGCCACAGTAGGAACATTCCGATGGTAGCCAGTGGCATGTTGTGACCAAGTATTGGTTTTACCGTACCGTCTTCGCGGTATTTGCCCAGGCGGGCGCCCAGTAAAATTACTCCGGCCAAAGCTCCCCAGCCACCGACGCTGTGTACCAGAGTTGAACCGGCAAAATCGACAAACCCCATGTCGTTTAGCCAACCACCCCCCCATTTCCACGAACCTGCAATTGGATATACCAGTGCCACATAGAGGGTAGAGAAAATCAGGAATGAGCTAAGCTTGATCCGCTCGGCTACCGCACCCGATACGATGGTGGCCGCAGTAGCAGCAAACATTCCTTGGAACAAAAAGTCTGTCCAGTAAGTATAGCCCACATTGTAACTACTGGTAATTCCTGCTGCATCAGTGGCAATGCCAAAACCGGCAAAGCCCAGGTACTTGCCTAAAATCCAGGCTTCTCCCGGGTACATCAAGTTAAAGCCCACCATAGCATAGGTCAAAAGACCAATAGCTACAATCATAGTGTTTTTGAACAGGATATTTACCGTGTTCTTTGCCTGGCAAAGACCGCTTTCAATTGAGGCAAACCCCAGGTGCATGATGAACACCAGAAAAATGGAGACCATCATCCAAAGGTTATTCGCCGTAAACATTTCTGTGCTTACTGCAGGGGCTTCAGGTGCCTGAGCTGCATCTTGCGCAAACAGCGCTGCACTTAGCAGCAGACCGGTTAGCATGAAAGCCAGTATTCTTGATATCTTCATGTTCTGCTCCTTAATTTTTTTACCTACATGAACCTATGGCGATTTCTGTAGGTACTTGCCAGTCTTTGGCAAGTGACGTGCCACAGTATGATCTGGATATCCCCCCATTAAAATATACAATATGATTAAAATATAAACAGACAGGCAGGATATTGAACGGCTATGGTCGTTATCCCCTGCAGTTTAAGGAACGAATAGGTAGTATTGGTAGTGTGTAAAAAGTGCACCGATGGCCGGTGCTATGCGGCCTAAATCTTCTTCCAAAGGCAGCGCAACATCTGTTTCATAAATCGTTTGTCAGTCTGATAGCAGTTTGCAGTTACATCCTGACGGTTGCGGATGAGCCAGGCTAACCATAAAACTAACCTTGCGGGGTTGATGATTGCCCTGGGTATTATCTATGGAGATATCGGTACATCTCCCCTCTATGTACTCAAAGCTATTATAGGAGATAAGCTGATTAGCCGAGATCTGGTATTGGGGGGATTGTCCTGTATATTCTGGACACTGACTTTCCAGACGACCATCAAGTATGTAGTGGTAACCTTACGGGCCGATAACCACGGGGAAGGGGGGATCTTTTCCCTCTATGCCTTAGTACGCCGCCGTTACAAGTGGCTCATCTTACCAGCAGTCATCGGCGGGGCCTCACTGCTCTCTGAGGCCATGATTACGCCACCAATTTCAGTCTCCTCAGCTATAGAAGGGTTGCGCATCCTGCATCCGGATATTCCCACTGTGCCCATTGTGATTGCTATCATCATAGGGATTTTCATGCTGCAGCAGTTGGGTACTAGTATCGTAGGTAAGTCCTTTGGGCCAATTATGTTTATCTGGTTTTCTATGCTGGCAGTATTGGGGCTACAGCATATTTTTGACGATATCTCGGTTCTCTCTGCCATCAAACCGACGTATGGCCTGCGCCTGCTGTTAGAATACCCTGGGGGCTTTTGGATATTAGGCGCGGTATTCCTCTGTACGACAGGTGCCGAGGCTTTGTATAGTGACCTGGGGCATTGTGGTCGGCAAAACATTCGGATAACCTGGGCCTTTGTGAAAAGCGCACTGCTACTTAATTATTTCGGGCAAGGGGCCTTTCTGCTGACCTTGGAAGGCCAGACCCTCAATAATGATGGCAATCCCTTTTACCTGATCATGCCTCACTGGTTTCTCTTGATCGGTATTTTCATTGCAACCTTAGCAGCCATTATTGCCAGCCAGGCAGTTATCTCTGGAACGTTTACCCTGATTAGTGAAGCCATCCGGCTGAACCTGTGGCCCAAAGTGCGCATTGTTTACCCTACCATACTTAAGGGGCAGATCTACGTGCCTAGCGCCAATCGCCTGTTATTTTTAGGATGTATCTTTGTAGTTCTTTTCTTCAAAGAATCGGCGAACATGGAAGCCGCTTATGGCCTTACGATAAATATTGCCATGATGATGACTACCATCCTGCTGATCTTTTACCTGCGCGATAACCGGGTAGCTAAGGTTACGGTAATGTTCGGGTTTCTCGCAACTTTTTCTTTTGAGCTATCGTTTCTCGTGGCAAATCTGGCCAAATTTTTTCATGGCGGCTGGGTAACCGTATTGATGAGCGGTAGCCTCTTTACTATTATGTGGGCCTGGTACACTGCACGCAAGATCCGCAACCGTTATCTGGAATTCGTTAATCTGGAAACTTACTATGAAATGCTGGGCGAGCTGAGTCGGGACTTTGGCGTCCCCAAATATGCAACCCACCTGGTCTACCTGACAAGTGCTGACAATCCTGAACAAATTGAAAGCAAAATCATCTATTCTATCTTACAGAAACAGCCTAAGCGCGCTGACGTCTATTGGTTTGTGCATGTGGATGTCACCGATGAACCCTATACCCTACAGTACAAAGTGACCCCCTTGGTACCAAATGAGATTATCCGTATTGATTTCCGTCTGGGCTTTAGGGTTGAGCCACGTATCAATTTATTTTTCCGCAAGGTGGTTACCCAACTGGTAAAAAGTAAAGAGGCCGACCTCTCAAGCCGTTACCACTCCCTGCACAAATTTAACATTATGGGGGATTTTCGCTTTGTGGTGTTAGAGCGCGTTCTTTCTTATGAAAATGAATTGTCTCTGAAAGATCGCATCATTATGTCACTTTACTGGCTGTTGAAACATTTGTCTTTAAATGACACTAAGGCCTTTGGCTTAGATACCAGCGCGGTGACAGTTGAGCGGGTGCCGTTAGTGGTTTCGCCCATAAAAGAGGTCAACCTGCAACGGATCTATGACCCGCCCGAAGAGAAATAAGTTTTCTCCTATTCCTGATAGGGAATTCCCCATCACAAACATCTTATATGATCCGCTGGTATTGTTCGGGCTCTAATTGCCACACTTTAATACCACAAAAATGATCGCCCTCTGGGCAGCGGGGCTTGAGAGTTTCTCTTACCTTACAGGGTGGGCCAATATAACGACCAATTGCTGGGAAGCGCTCGCGCACCTCGTTGACCTCATCTAATGCAGAATAAAAAATTTCTTCCTGCGCATTGTAGCACAGCCGGGCCTTCCATTTATGATAGAAATTCAGCAGGTCGCCAGTTTCAAAAAAACGCACCGGAAAAGCATTTGGCAGAAGCGAGGTTAACAGACCAGGCCGAATCCCTTTGGCATATAAGTTATTAATCAACGTAAAAGTTTTCTCCATTGTCTCGTGATAGAGCGCCTCTGCTGCCGGGTTTTCTTTCAGCAAACGGGGCAGGATGTAATCTTTCTGCAGGGAAAGTTGAAATTCAAGACGTGGGCGGCTGCCTGGCAAAGTACGGTGGCGTTGCTCCTGGCTGTCAGCGGTATGCGACAGCTTCTTGCGAAACGTAAAATGGAGCTGGTTCAGCAGCCGCGAGCTCTCATCCATTGAAACGGGGTACAGCGTTTCGCCTAACAGCGAATTTCCCTGCGCTGAAAGTAACCGATGTATAGTTTCTTCGGCGCATAGCCGCTGGCCAGTCAAAGCCGCATAGGCTTCGCTCAGGTGACCTTCGGGATTGCGGGGCCAATCCACCAGTGTGGCATTTTTATCTCTCAAAGCGGCGTCAAATTCTTGGTTTGAAGCAGCAATTTGTTTAGGAGTAGGTAGTGGGGTATCGTCGGCTGGCAAGGGTTTAGGCAGTTCGCGCAGCAGTAAGGGATCCACTTTTACCGCTTCACGCAGCATCTGCAGTACCAATAATTTTTCTTCGGGGTCACTGCGGCGCTCACACATAGCAGCATAGCGCAGCAAGGTCAGGGTGCTGATCGTATGATATAAGTAGGCGTTGGTGGAAAGCGGCATCACATAGCGGGCAACTTCCATACAGCGCTTGCGGATATCGCCAGCATACTTCTCTTTCTCACGCGCCTTGAGCCGGTGGATACCAAAGAAAATCTCGGTGACAGTAGGCTCTAACAGACAGACAAGGCGCTCATAGACAGCAAATATATCCGCATGATATTGGTGAACTTCATCAAAATTCAGTTCTGGCGGCAGGGTGTACCACTCGCGGTTATTTTTAATTGGCACATAACGTTGTGAGACCTGCTCGCTGTTGTAGTAGGGGTGGTTATGCAGTACCTGCCAGATTAGTTTGCGCGACACCCCGCTGAAACCAAAGACAAAATGAGCATGCTGCCGCGTGGTCAGGTGACCTGATTTTAGGGTACTTTGGGCCACCCGGTCAGCGATTGCGCGCTGCTTTTCATTTTCAGACATCTGTTCGGGGGTTAAAAGTCCCTTGCTGCTGTAGCAGGTACGTGCTGAAGCAGCGGCTATGTCATAGGGTTGGCTGGTATAGGCAATCAGCTTCACCCTGATCGGCGTCTGGGATAACGCTAACGCGTATTTTTCAAGCTCCGTTTCAAGGGGGAAGGGCATGGTTGCTAAAGGTATGGCGACATAATGCGTCAAGGATAAGCTACATGGATTTATGTGGGTGATCTTGAGTTACCTCGTTGGTCTAGTCCCACGAACAGCGGTTCTGCTATTTCCAGCAGCTACGACCCCCTAAGAATCCCATGGGTAGGCTAAATGGCAGCATCTAAATTCCCTACCAAGAAAACCATCCCCTTGTATCATGAGACATAATTTAACTTTTTAGTAACTAACAACCTTTAGGCCGCCACGAGTTGTGCTTGCTTTAAGATAAGGGCCTAACAGGCACTTGGCTAAGCAGCTCTTATCCCACATCTCTTAAATAGTGGTGTTTATAGCTACCAAATAAATTTAAGTTGACGGTTTATTTCAAAAGCACGGTAGCGAAAGCCTTTGCAGGAACCGATGGAAGGAGCAGTCAGAGAGCAGGTTGAGGCAGCTATTGCCCGTAATAAGCCGATAAAAATCAGAGCCTTTGCCGTGCTACCAGTCACTGAAAAAGGCCTCAATTTCATTGCTGAAAAGATCCTTGAAAAATTCGGGCGTGAAGATTTACTGGGGCCCGTCTATACTTCCGTGAAAGAACTGGCCATCAATGGGGCCAAGGCCAATATCAAGCATATTTTGTTTGACGAAAAAAATATTAGCATGGATGACGATGCAGAATATGAGAGGGGCATGGCTGAATTCAAACAGAATATGAACGAAAACTGGGTTTTCTCTTATGCCCTCAAAGCACGTGAACGCAATCTTTTTGTGGATATTATTTTTGACTACAATGCCGATAGGCTGATTGTGGAAGTCATCAACAACCGGCCTATCTCACCTAAAGAAGACGTGCGCATTAGGGCCAAATTTGCTAAATCAATGGAGTACGACGATATCGCCCAATTTTACCTTGAAGGGGGGGATGCCTCAGAAGGGGCTGGCATGGGTATTGTGCTGGTGACGATGATGCTCAAAGCACAGGGGATCGATCCCCACCTGTTTACCATCCGCTCTAACTACCGCGATTCCACCATCGCAAAAGTTGAATTTCCCCTACACGAAAATTACCTACCCGAACGGTTAAGGCGTTCCGGCTGATCAGTTGGCAAATAACTGGCTCCAGCCGTCCAATAAGCGGAAAAGGTTTTCCCTCTGGACGCTTAGTTTGGCATAAGCCTCTGCCTGTGGTGGCAGGTTTTCCAGCAGTTTTGTTTCGCCCCTCGCAGTAATTACCTGTTGCCAGGCTTGGTAAGTTCCTTCGTTCAGCTCGAGATGAAACTGCAGGGCCAACGCTTTGCCTAAAATAAATCCCTGGTTTTCAACGGCTGCACCAGAAAACAGCTGCGATGCTCCGGCAGGTAAAGCAAAATTTTCGCCATGCCATTGAAAGACGTCTATTTTTTCTGGCAGACTGGTTGTCAGTCTGTGGGGCAGTGTTTGAACCTGCAGAAAGCCAAATTCAAACACGGAAGGCTTTATTTCAGCTCCGGCTGCTTTGGCAATTGCTTGCGCCCCAAGACAGATGCCTAACAGCGGTTTATTGAGTTTTAGGTACCGTTCTGCCGTTCTGAGGGTTTCTCGTATTTCGGGGTACAGGTCACTGCGGTTTACCGATTGTGGCCCACCCATCAAAATGCAGCCGTCATAGTTAAGGGCCATAGCTGGTGGTGGTTTAACTTTTTCATAGAGGTTTACGTAAAACCAGGTATGATTGTGCGCTGCCAGCCAGTCGGCAATGCTTCCCAGTCCTTCATAAGCTGCGTGACGAAATACAATAAAGCGCATTGTTTAGAGCAGGTGAGGATTTTCCATAAAGAAGGCGAAATCCTGCAAAAATTCAGCCCCTTTGGCTCCGTCAATAACCCGATGGTCGCAGCTTAAGGTTACTGTAAGCATCTCAACTGGAATAAAGCCACCAGTAGCCGGCTCAAAGACCGGCTCAACCACCGATTTGCCAACGGCCATTAAAGCAGCTTCAGGAGCATTGATGATTGCCTGGAAGGCGTCAATACCGAACATCCCCAGGTTAGAAATAGTAAAACTGCCGTTGGTATATTCTTCGGCGGCAAGCTTTCTTTTTCTGGCTTTTTCAGCTAGCGACTTTATTTCAATGGCAATGGCGAACAGGCTTTTTTGGTCGGCATTGCGGATAATTGGCGTCATGAGTCCGTCTTCCATGGCTACGGCTACGCCGATATCAATATTCCCTTTTAGAATTAATTTATCCTGCCCCCATTGGGCATTTACCTCAGGATTTTTGGCCAGCGCCAGGGCGTTTGCCCTAATAATGAAATCATTTAAGCTTACTTTTTTGGGGTAGCCCGCCACTGGATAGCCTGCGGCCTCAAGTTTTGCTAGGTCCCGGTTGATTTCTTCGCGCAATTTGACCAAGCGGTCAAGGCGGATTTTTCGCGTCAGGTAAAAATGAGGTACATGACTCTTGCTGTCTGACAGACGTTGGGCAATCACCTGGCGCATCATCGACAGCGGTTTGGCAGTATCTGGCAGGCGTTTTTCTCGGGCCACATTGCCGGCAAAACCGCCTTCCCGGTGGGCTTGTTCCACATCGCGTCGGACAATTCTGCCATTAGGGCCGCTGCCTTTCAGCCGCGCAAGATCTATGCCCAGTTTTTGCGCTAAATTGCGTGCCAGGGGCGAAGCTTTAACTCGGGCGGATATATCCGCCGCAGGCGCCTGTCTAAGACTTTCGGAGATGGTTACCGGCGGTTCTTGTGGTTTGGCGGCAGTGGGGGATATTTTTTCGCCACTTGCCGGCACCCCAGCGGGAGGGCTTGGCGTGTCAGGCTTTTCTGTCGCGGTTTTCTGGGAGGCTTTTTCGAGCAGGGCAGTGATGTCATCGCCGGCATTGCCGACAATGGCGACAGCAGCGCCCACCGGCAGGCGCTCTCCGGGTTTAGCAAGTAGGGCTAAGAGAATTCCCTCATCGAAACTTTCTAACTCCATCACAGCTTTATCGGTCTCGACAGAAGCCAGGGCGTCACCTGGTCTGACGAGATCGCCTTCTTTTTTAAGCCATTCGACTAAAACTCCTTCTGTCATGGTAGGAGAAAGTTGGGTCATTTGCACGATATCTGCCATGATAACCTCTTTTCGTTTTATTTATAGGTAAAATACCACGGATATAAATGCGTTTAGCAGGAACACTGCGATGAGGCTGCGCACAACCGCTTTAGAGACAAAAATAGGGATTTCATATAACGTCTGTGGTTTGGTGCCAAAAAAACTGCAGATAAGGGGGATGGCAATACCAAAGACCACTGCCTTGACCATAGAGGATATTATGTCGGTGGTTGAAAGCGACCGCAAAAGATTTTCAAGAAACGTACTAAAAGGGAAGTAGGCCACGGTCAGAGAAATGGCATAGCCCCCAATAAAGGCTACAAAATCAAAATACACGATCAGCAGAGCAACCGAAATGAGACCTCCTATGACCCGGGGTAAGATCATTAGCAGGTAGGGGTTAATGCCCATAAGTTCAATAGCTTCAATTTCCCGGTGCTGTTTTTGGGTTGCCAGTTCGGCGGCAATGGCCGAGCCCGAACGGGTCAGGATCACAATAGCGGTAATCAGTGGGCCAACTTCGCGGACAATTACTAGTTTGAGCAGGTTACCAATAAAATCTTCGCGGCCCAGTTTCGGCAAAAAGGTGACTGCCTGGATGATTGTACTACCGCCAAGTAGAAGGGCAATCAAGGAAACCATCGGCAAGGCCTGGGAGCCGGTAAAGCGGATCTGGTTGATGACCACCCGCAAAAACGATTTGAAATGATCCCCCCTCAGTTTGTGTACCGAACGTAAGGTATTGACCGTAAAGACGAAGAATTCGCCTAAGGCTAGTATCGAGTGATAGAAAGTGAAATGGCTGAGGTATTTGAATGAAAATCGGTTAACCGCGCCAGCAAGGCCAGGTTTTGTAAGCCCGTCTGCCATAAGTGAACCCTTGTATGAATACAGGGCCAATTACACAAGAACTTTTCAGTTGGCTTCGCTTTGTTGCAGCGACAGACGACGGGCCTGCTGTAATCTTTGGCGTAGGCGGGCAAGAGAAATGCGATTAAACACCGCATCTTGGGGATAGCCCAGCATAGTCTGGTATTCCTCAACGGCTAGTGGGTACATCTGTGCATAAAACGCCGATTCGGCAAAATAGAAATGGATTTCTTTCTTGTAGGGGCGGTCGCGATCTATAGAGCGGAACATGAGCACAGCATCATAGTATTTGCGACGGTAAAAATATACCTTCCCCATGCCAATGAGGGCGTTATTATAGCCGTTATCTTGCTCAAGGCAATATTTGTAGATATCCTCCGCTTCAGTACTACGGTTTCTATCAAGCAGCAGGTCGCCTAATGCCACTAAAGAATTCAAGTCATAAGGGTTTCTCAAATACGCCAGTTTGAAATGATACACGGCTGAATTATAATCCCCCTGCAGCTCAAAGGCTTTAGCCATGTAAAAATAATTTTTCCAGTACTGCGGCACTAGGTCACGCGCGCGGGTAAATTCGGCCAGCGCCTGGCGGTGTTCATTAAAAAAAAGCAGAACACGCCCGTAATTAAAGCGCCCCGGAAAAAACTGCGGTGACTTACGCGTTACCTGGTGCAGAATTTCTTTAGCGCGGGCCATGTCATTTTGCAGCACAAAGTTCAGTGCTTCATTATTGCGCAGCGTTGCCATGTCGTCGCCATCCCCCCAGAGCCAGTCGTCTTTATTAGAAACAAAAGCTTTGGGCTCGTCGTACCCAAATTCCTGGTCAATGATATCGGGTTTGAGGCTGTCGAGGAATTCTTTTGTGATACGCACATGCTGCAAGTTGCTCTGCGGCCACAGGCTGCCATAAAATAACAACAATAGCATAAGAAGTCGCAGCAAAAATTGATAGATATCTCTTAAGTGAGATTTGTCAGAGGCCAGCTGCAATATTTTCATCATCATATACTACCGAAATAAACTTAGGCTGCATGTCGCGTAAGGTTTGTTCTTCCAGCGCCAGCACTTCTGTATGATTATCGGCTTCCCAAAGGAAAATGTAATGTAATGAGGCTTCGTCGTAAACACGCAGGTGGTAGCGCAGTAGCAATTTTCGGTCTTGCAACCAAAGATTGGCTATTTCCAATACATTGTTTTGGGCTGTCAGGCGGATGTTCTTCTGTCGGTTAAGGCTCTGCTGCAGTTGGGGTAACAATTCGTTTTGCAGCCAGCTTTGCTCTTGCGGCAACGCTGCTTCGGGATACTCACGATGATGCCAACTAAACACCAGCAAGCGGCCGGCGGGCAACGGACTCTCGTCTTCCCGGCTATCCCGCGTTAGGTAGGATTTTCGGCAATGGCGGTATAGTAAAGCACAGTCCCCTTCAATTTCCGAAAAAAGAGTATGATCCCCCGGTAGTTCCGCCGTCAAAATAGTAGTATAGCGCCCTTTCCCGCAATAAACTGTGGTGAGTGGCAAGCTTAAGAAAATCAGCAAAGGAACCACCCGGCGCTCTAGCATGCGCTGCCACTTTACTAACAGGGGAATATCAGGTATCACCGTTCCATCTCAAACTTCAGGCGCCGGGTCATCAATTCGCGGATGGTTTCTCGCGGGGATTTATTGCCATAGAGAATTTGGTAAACCGCTTCAGTGATTGGCATCTCAACATTTTTCTGGTTAGCCAGATCATGTGCGCTTTCTGTGGTGGGTACCCCCTCGGCCACCATACGCATTCCCGCCATAATTTCAGTTAGTGACTTACCTTGACCTAACTGAAGGCCGACTGTACGGTTGCGCGAGAGATCGCCGGTGCAGGTCAGCACCAGATCGCCCATGCCGGCTAAGCCCATCAAAGTGAGGGGGTCGGCACCCATGGCACGCCCAAGCCGGGCGATTTCTGCCAGCCCACGGGTGATGATCGCAGCCCGGGTATTGTGCCCTAACCCCAAGCCGTCACTGATACCGGTGGCAATCGCCATCACATTTTTAAGCGCTCCGCCTAATTCCACGCCCGTGACATCGGTGGTGGCATAAGCGCGAAAGTATTCATTGTGAAATGCTGCCTGCACCACCCCTAGATGTTCGGCGGAATAACTGGCAATGGTAATAGCAGTTGGAACGCGCTCAGCAACTTCTTTGGCAAACGAAGGGCCAGAAAGAAAAAATAAGCGGTTTTTTTCTTTTTCGCCTAAGACCTCCACAAAGATATCGGAGACCAACAGGCAGCTGCCTTTTTCAATACCTTTTGAAGCTGAGACGACAAATGCGGATTTAGGGATCAGATCCCGGGCTTTTTCCAGCGCCGAGCGAGTTGCCTGGGTGGGCACCGCACAGACAACCAGTTCTGCTTTTTCAAGAGCTTCAGGCATTTCATGAGTTACTTTAAGGCTTGCCGGCAGGGAAATACCGGGCAGGTAAATTGTGTTTTCCCGATTCTGGCGGATGGCTTCGGCTGTATCCAGAGAGTGGCTCCAGACAGTGACATCATGACCATTTTCCGCCAGTAATTTAGCCAGACAGGTACCAAAAGAACCGGCCCCTAATACTGCAGTTTTCATGGTTGAGAATTAAGCGGCCGGCCAACAATGTAAAGTGATTTTCAAAAGAGCTTTTGTGCTTACTTTGGCATGGTATGCAACACCGCTCGGTGCTTTCGGCCGGACAATTTACCCGCCATGATTTAGATCACCTGTTAGCTTTAAGCGCCAAATTGGAGCGCGATCTCAAAACCCGCAGGATGATCCCCCTTCTGGATGAATATATCCTCGCCACACTATTTTTTGAACCCTCGACACGCACCCGATTGTCGTTTGAATCAGCCATGCACCGCCTGGGCGGTCGTGTTATCAGCACGGTGGGGGTGCAGTTTTCGTCTCTGGCGAAGGGCGAGACGCTGTTTGATACGCTCAAAATGGTTGAAGCTTACAGCGATATCTGCGCTATCCGACATCCTGTAGAAGGGGCGTCGCGCATTGCCGCGCAGAGCATTGCCATCCCGGTGATTAACGCAGGTGATGGCGCGGGGGAGCACCCTA
This sequence comes from uncultured bacterium, assembly GCA_938038265.1. Lineage (GTDB taxonomy): Bacteria > Spirochaetota > Leptospiria > Turneriellales > Turneriellaceae > CALHRC01. The sequence continues at coordinate 829 of CALHRC010000051.1, read as the reverse complement.
CCCAAGCACTATTAGACCTATACACCATCGAAAAACACAAACAGATCAGTTCGCGAAAACAGCGGGTAGCCTTTATCGGCGACATCAAATACGGCCGCACCATCCATTCGCTCATCCAGCTTTTGTGGCACTATGATACTGAGTTGGTTTTTATTTCTCCCGAAGAATTACGCCTGCCGCAGAAATACCGGGAGATGCTCTCCCGACGTGATATTCCAATCCTGGAAACGGACCGTATTGCTGCCGTGCAGGATTGCGACGTTGCCTATGTGACCCGCATCCAGGAGGAGCGGTTTGCCGACCATCGGGAATACGAGAAATTCCGCGATTCCTATATTGTAGATCGCGAATTAGTTGAGTGCTGCAAACCGGGCCTCATCGTCATGCACCCGCTGCCGCGCCTTACAGAGGTCTCCACCGATATCGACAATCACCCGGCGGCAGTCTATTTTGACCAGGCGCAAAATGGCCTTTATGTGAGGATGGCGCTTTTGCTGGTACTGCTTGAAGTCGAGTACTGAAGGCCGCTTGCGGCTATGCCGGAGGAGGTCGTAAAAATCCTTTTCGTGCGAACAAAATCCCCCGATATGTCGTCTAAACTTTGGCAAAATAGCCAAAAGGTGGTCGGGAACGGCTGCCTTACTGATAAAAAACAAGACAAAAAAGGAGAACCATTATGAGAAAAGTATCTTCACTGGCTTTAGGCCTTGCTGTACTGCTTAGCAGCGGCAGCCTGTTTGCCGGGCCGTTTAAGGTAGGCTCATACACTTGCACAGGTGATGCCACTCTATGTAGCGACTTTGGGTCAGACATACAAGCCCAACTCGAT
>CALHRC010000050.1 GCA_938038265.1 uncultured bacterium | reverse complement strand
GGTTATCGTCAGAACGGCAGGCAGCGTAGAAACCCTATCCGAGATCGGACGCTTGCCTGTTAAAATGCGCTTTAATGGCAGTGTGATTAAAGTAAGTGATATTGCTGAAGTGCGTTTTGATGGTGCTCTGCGGCTTGGTGCGGCGACGCAAGCTGGCCAGGAGACGGTTTTAGGCACAGTGCTGATGCGGTTAGGCGCTAACAGCCGGGAAGTAGCCCGTGAAAGCGAGCGGGTGTTAACCGAGCTTGTTTTGCCCGACGATGTTGAAGTGGAAATTCTCTATAGCCGCAGCTATTTAGTTGATGCGACAATTAACACGGTGATGAAAAACCTTGCTGAAGGAGCCGGTCTTGTCATCGTGATTCTGCTGCTGATTCTGGGTAATTTCAGAGCGGCGCTTATTGTTTCTCTGGCAATACCCTTATCGATGCTGGCGGCCGTTCTCGGTATGAAATTTTTGGGAGTCTCGGCCAACCTTATGAGTTTAGGCGCGATTGATTTTGGTCTTTTGGTGGATGCCTCAGTGGTTATAGTTGAGAATACCTTGAAAAAATTTGAAGAAAATCCGCTGCGCGCTCGGGAAAAGAAAGAGCGACTGGCGCTTTTGTTTGAAGCGGCGCGTGAGGTTACCAAACCGGTTACCACGGGGCTTGTTATCATTATGTTAGTTTATGTGCCGATTCTGGCACTTGAAGGCATTGAAGGGAAAATGTTTCGTCCCATGGCTCTGACCGTTTTAATGGCGCTTTTGGCATCACTTATTGTTGCTGTGGCTGTTACCCCAGTTTTATTTTTGCTGGTATATCGAAATCCTTCCCTTGAACACCCTAAAGAGCCATTGGTATTTCGCTGGATCCACGCTCTTTATGAACCATCGTTAAAATTTTTTTTACGCCGCCCTGTGATTCTCTATGCGATAGCCAGTGCTTTTTTGCTTATAGCATCTTGGCTGTTTACCCGCTTAGGGGCTAATTTTATTCCTACATTAGATGAAGGCGATGGGGTCATTATGTTAGCCCGTGCCTCTTCGTCATCGCTGACCCATTCTATTGAAATGCAGAAGAAGAGCGAACTCATTGCAGCTTCATTTCCTGAAGTAGAAAAAGTATTTTCTCGTATTGGCACTCCCGAATCGGCAACCGATCCCATGGGGCCTAATTTAGCGGATACTTTTTTGATTTTACAAAAAGATCGTTCGAATTGGCGCAAGAAAAATTCGCGTACTATTACAAAAGAAGAATTGCTGGCGGAAATTGCAGCTGCTATAGAGCAACAATTACCCGAGCAAGAAATTTCGCTGACACAACCCATTGCTATGCGTTTTAATGAAATTTTGGAAGGCAGTCGTGCTGATGTTACCTTGCGTTTGTTTGGCAATGATCTTGATCGCCTTATGGAATATGCGGCAAAAGCTGAGGAAATCCTCAAAACAGTGCCGGGTGCTATAGGGGTTGAAATGGACGCTTTAACGGCGCTTAAAAAAAGCCCGGTGTTGGATATAAAACCTGATAAAAACCGCCTGGCCGCGTATGGCGTACCGATATCTGCGATAAATCTCGCACTGGAAGTTGCCATGAGTGGCAAGCATTCTGGTTCGTTTACTGAAGAGGGCCTTCGCTTGCCGATTAAAATTCACATGGATGAAAAAGTGCGCAACGACCCTGCGGCAATTGCCTCAATTCCCGTAATGCTTGAAGATGGCGGTTCCATCAGGATGGGGCAGGTGGCCCGGCAGCAGTGGCGTGAGCAAGTGACTACCATTGCCCGCAACTATGGCCGACGTTATGCTGCGTTAGCTATTTACATCCGCGATCGCGATATTGCTTCTTTTGTGGCAGAGGCCAAACAAAAGATTGCGGCTAATCTGCACCTACCTGCAGGCTATAGTACCGACTGGGGTGGGCAATTTAAAAATTTAGAGAAAGCCAGAGAGCGCTTGCTGCTGTTAGTGCCGCTCACGCTGTTGTTCATCATGCTGTTGCTGGTGCGTGCCTTCGATTCTTTTAGAGATGCTGTTTTGGTTTTTCTTAGTATTCCCTTTGCAGCTACGGGTGGGGTGTTGCTACTTTACTTACGCGGCATTCCGTTCAGTGTTTCGGCTGCTGTGGGTTTTATTGCCTTAAGCGGGATAGCCATCCTTAACGGAATGGTACTTATTACTTTTTTTCGCCAGTTGCAAGCTCAAAAATTGCCGGTAGAAGAAATTGTACTTCAAGGAGCCTTAGCTCGCTTGCGGCCAGTGACGATGACCGCCTTAGTTGCGGCATTAGGATTTCTGCCTATGGCCTTAAATACTGGTTTGGGTTCTGAGGTGCAGCGTCCGCTGGCCACGGTAGTCATTGGCGGCTTGTTTACATCCACCCTGCTGACACTGGTCTTACTGCCCCTACTGTACCGCAGGTTTGCAGCGAAAAGCTGACTTATTTCAGCAACTTGACCTTGGCGCCGAACTCATGCGCTGCCTTGCGCAGCAGCTCGGCGTTTTCTTTTTCATGGGTAGCACGCTCACAGGTATCAGCTAAGCGCCGCAAGGTTTGGTAAATGAGGATGTTCATGTCGCCAACCAGCATTTCTTTACTCCACAGGTCAATGGCCAGTGCGCTTTTTTTGTCACTATCCCACAGAGAAAGCAGAAAGGCGGCAACTTTCTGTGGGGTATCGGAACCCGCGTCATCTGCCTGCCAGTAAATTGCTTCGGGAATATTCTCAGGATCGAGAGTAACCGTGATTTCAATTTTTTTATTTTTTTTGTCTCTCATCTTAAACCCCAAGAGTTTTGAGGAACAAAGCTAACAAAGAGTCAATTTCAGCATTTAATTCTTTTTTTGCATTAGTAAGAGAAGCAGCCGAGATATTTTTGCCATAACGCAAAGAGACATATACTTTAATTTTGGGTTCAGTGCCCGACGGGCGGATGGTTAGGCGACCTTCGGGCTCCAGCCAGTACTGCACAACCAGTCCCTTGGCAAGATTATTTTGCAACTCTCGAACAGTAGCGGTTTTTGCGGGGGGGGCGTCTTTTTGTAAATCGAGGATATCAAAAATTTTACGCGAGCCAATTATCCCTTCTGGAAAAATAGCCGCCGGTTTTTTTAATTTTTCAAGTAGTTGTGGCATAAGATTTTTTTTCTCACCCGTTAGGTTTATATTATGTAACCGTTCGAGGTAAAGGCCGTTTTTCAGGTACAATTCATCTAAAGCTGTCAATAACGGAGTTGTCTCGGCAAGTTCAGCAAGCGCTAGAGCCGAGGAAAGAGCATCTTTATCGCGGATCCAACTGACGGGCAGGTAGCCATAACTCTCTTCGCCACCAAAAACATAATTGTCGGGGTCGTGGCCAAGTATCTCGGCAATGTATTTAAACCCCGTGAGGGTCTCAATCGTGCGTATGCCATGTGAGGCGCCAATGTGACGTTGGAATTCGGTAGTGACAATCGTCTTACATAAATAAGGTTTTTTCAGTGTTGGGGCTTTTTTACGGGCAATGCTCTCTAACAGTAGTGAGCCAATTTGGTTGCCGGTGAGAAATACATAGTCATTGCCCTGCCGCACGGCGCAGCCCACGCGATCGGCATCGGGATCGGTGGCTAACAGCAAGTCTGCCCCAGTTTCTAACCCGCGTTTTACCAACAGTTCAAATGCTTCTTTCTCTTCGGGGTTGGCGCTTTTGAGATTGGGGAAATGACCATTAGGTTCTTTTTGCTCTGGTAATACCGTGAAATTTTTAAAGCCCAAGTCGTGAAATACCCGTTCAAAAATCCATCCCCCCGTACCACATAGCGGAGAATAGAGAATGCACAATTTTTTTTCGCCCGTGGTAATAAAAGTCTCGCGGCGAATGTATTCTAAATATTTTTGGGTTAATTCTTCTTCAATCAGATCATGTTCGGTAACTGGTTTTTCTGCCAGGTCGTGCAGGCTGGCGGGCAGCTCAGCAAAAGAGATGGCATTAAAAGCGCTTTGGATTTCTTTATCAATGGGGGGCACAATTTGCGCGCCGTCAGACCAATAGACCTTGTAGCCATTGTATGCCGGGGGATTGTGCGAGGCAGTGATCATAACTCCTGCTTGGCACTTAAGTTCACGCACAGCAAAAGAAACCATCGGGGTAGGGGTGGGGCGACGATAGACTCTAACCTGGTGACCTGCTTGGCTAAGTAAGTGGTAACTTAAGCGGGTAAATTCTGGAGATGATAGACGGGAGTCGGCACCAATGACAATTTTAGCAGTGCCAAAGTGCTGCTGCAGTACTTTCGCAAGGGCTAAATTGAGGCGGGCGATATTATAGCGGTTTAAGTGGTTGCTGCCCGGCTCCACAGTGGCGCGCATGCCGCCAGTACCAAAAGCGGGTTCGCCGTCAAAATTTCCTTTAGAAAAATATTGATTTTTATTTTGTTCTAAGTCTTGTTTTTCCTCTGTTGTAAGTGGGGCCTGGAGGTAGGCCGCATAGAGTTCTTCGCGCATGAGTCACTGCTATTGAATGATTACGAACGGGCAACTAAAAATCTAAACAATAACAGGGCGATTCGAAAGTTCGTTGGGGTCATTGGGGGTGCCAGGAAAATATTGTTGCAGCAGGTCATTTAATTGCTGGATGATTTGTTGTATTGCAAGAGAGCCCTGGTGATTTTGCAATAGCGGTTGTATGTTGCTTAAAAGCTGCTGCCAGGTGTCGTGCGGCACTTTGGCGGCAATACCGCGATCGGCAATGAGTTCAATTTTTCGCTCGGAGAGCAGCAGGTAAATTAAAATACCGCAATTCTCTTGGGTATCCCATACGCGTTGGCTGGCAAAAAAATTTTCGGCCCGCCGGCGTACAGAAATACGTTTCAGTACATCCCCCAATGGTCTGGCGGTTTCAATGACAATAACAATTTCGCCACCATGTTTTGTTTCTGCTTGGCGGATGGCTTCTTCTATGGCGTGGCGATCCGCTTTTTTGAAATAGCGCCGGCGTAAAAAAAAGCCAAAGAGGGAATAAAACAAATTAATCAATAAAATTTTCATCTACCACCTCCCCGATGCACCGCCACCACCACTATCGC
>CALHRC010000049.1 GCA_938038265.1 uncultured bacterium | reverse complement strand
ACTTAGCAGGTTGAGCAGAATACTTTCAAGATAAGTCGGTGAATACAGAATCGTTAATTCAGATGAAACTTCATTGACGATACGGGCGCCTGTCTCGGCAATCTTAAAGCTAAGGTTGTCTAATACCTGGCAGACAAAATCATTGAGACGTAGTTTTTCTTTTGCTGGATTGACGTGGTTTTGTATGCGGGTCAGTTCATCCAGGTGGTCGAGGGTAGCCAGCAAGTTTTGGGCTGAAGAGGTCAACAGGCGGATGTATTCTCGGTGCTCTTCCTCTGTTGCAGACATGGCGTCGAGTTCGAGTAATCCTTTGATATTGGCTGCATGAGAGCGCAGGTTATGCGAGACTATGTAGGTAAACTCAAGCAGGCGTTGGTTCTGCCGGCTGATAACGGCAAGGGAGTTATTGAGTTCTGTGCGGCGTTGTATTTCCTGCGAAATATCGGAGGAGATACTAATGATCCCCGTCTTTATGCCATTGGTATCGAATAGAGGTCGGATTATTGCATAAGCAATAAAAGAGGTATTGTCTTTGCGATGGACAGGAAATTCACCTTGCCAAGATTTGCCATTCTTAAGATCTGCTATGATATCCCAAGCTTGCTTGTGCTGGAGCTCATTGACGATGGTCTCTAACAGTAAGTGGCCTTTAACTTCTTCATACGTATAGCCATATAACTTTTCTGCCGCTCGGTTCCAATAAGTAATCTTGCCCTCGTGATCGGTAGCAATGACGGCATCGCCCACTTGGTTTAAAATATCCAACTGCAGCTGCAATTGGTCTCTCATAATTTTTTCTTGGGTAATATCAGTTAGCAAACCGTACCAACGCAACTTATCTTTTTCATGATGCAGCGGAGTTTCTTGTACCCGATACCACAGTTGGCGCTGTTCGCTCACAAAGGGAAATTCAAAGATAAATTCTTTGAGTGCATTGCGGGCGTTAGCTAACAGGGCCATGAAATTAGGCCGGTAGGCTTCAGGAATGGTGTACCAGATGTCTTGAGGGGAAAGCTCCTGACTCGCATCAATCCCCAGCATCTTTTTCAGGCGGGAGCTGGCGAAGGCAATTTCTATGGCGCCATTTGTGTGCTCATCGATGATGAACAAGCCACCGGGGATTTGTTCCAGCAAGTTCTGGGTTTGCCGCTGGTATGCTTCTAAGTCTAAACGCGTCTGTTTCTTTTCGGTTATATCACGCAGAAAACAGACAACTTCCCGGGAGTGTATTTTATGAAAGCGGGCTTCATAGTGTTTTAATTGCCCATTCCACGTAAGAGAAAATTCACCAATGATGGGATAATTGTCTGTTGCCGCTGCAGCGAGAGCGCTTTTCAGCAGCGGCAACATTTCTGGCGGTAACACCTGGTTGGCCTGCTTTCCGATGATGCTGTTGTTTAGCCAGTGGTTTGGTTCCTGCCAGGGGAAAAACAGGTTTTCGAGTAAACCATCCTCGCTGATTAGTAATATTGCTGAAGGGAAGAAATTGAGTAAAGAGCGGATTAACCACTCTGGTGTGATTTGCGGAGATGCCCCGGCGTTTGGCGTTAGTGCCGCGATACCAGAAAATACTGGGGTTGGGATGTCTGCATTCACTAAAGAAAATTCCCAGAGCAGCGGAGATGAGCCATGTGGTTGGCTGCGAAAGCGCAGGGTAACCGAGCAGGGGGTGCCGTCAGCTTCGCGGCTGCGCTGTAAAGCTGTCAGAAATGAATTTTTGTCTTCAGCAGCCAGTAGGTCATTGAAACAACAGCTTACGGGCAGGCAGGCAAAGGTTTTTTGGAAAAGTAAATTGGCGTATAATAGATTGCCTTTCAGGTCTGTGTGCACAAACAGATGAGTTTGCGATTGGTGCAGGTAAGTCGGTACATTCCAATATGATTTTTGTTTTGATAGTGAATTTTCAGGGGCTGCCTGAGGGAGAATCATAGCCACGGTAAAATAACTATTAAAATACATTTTGTCAATGAAAATCAAAATTATTTAGCGCTTTTTATTAAAAGTGATCTACTTTCATTATTAATTTTGTCAAAGGTTATTTGGGTTTTTTATGGCAGGGGATGGTTTATCACCAACCAAGCGCTATCGGGTTTCATGGCGATGGTGATCCGGGATGCTTCGGGAGAAATAAATGTCTGTAATTCACTGGCCGAGTAAGGGCCGTTAAAAAACGCGGCATCGATGAGGTTGAGCATATAGACGCCGGCTACGGTAAATACCGCAATATTCTGCAGGTCAGCAGCTGCCGCGTAGCTGTCTTTAGCTGAGAACAGCTCGCGCCGGAATTTTGGATTATAGACATCCCCCCTAAGGTTTTGGTATGTGCTCTCTTTTGAGAAAAAATTAATTTCACTGTAGATATAAAAGCCCGCAGCGGCAGTAAATAACGTTGCGGTAATATAGCCTTTGACCTTATTGCCGGCGTAAATCTGCCCCCAGCCGGGTAACAGGGCCGAGCGCCACAGTACAGCCGGCCGGCCGCCTGCCACCACCGTTCTCGTATCAGCTACCGTTAGGTAATTTTCAATAACGCTGCTGCGGCCTTT
>CALHRC010000048.1 GCA_938038265.1 uncultured bacterium | reverse complement strand
TCCCACATGCAGAAAAATTATGGCAGCGGTGGCCTGATCAGGCTGTTCGGCGTGAAAACATGCTCAAATGCGCAAAAATTACGCGGTGCGAGTGAGTATAACCTATCTTTACGGATGGGATAGGGTACAATCAAAAACGTTTGCTCTGCTGTTAGCTGGCTGCTAAACGTCCCCATGCCTTATTTTCAGAGCGGTTCCCACCCTGACCAGAAGGTGTTTTATATTGACAAGGGCGACAGTAAAGAAGTTCTCTTTTTTATACACGGCTGGTACCAAAACAGCCGGGATTGCTTTGGCCCGATGATTGACGAGCTGCAGCATACCTACCGGGTGGTAGCTCTCGATTTGCCTGGCCATGGCAGCAGCTACAAACATGCCGCCGGCGATTATTCCCTGCTTGCTGCTTACCGGGCGGTAGAAGACCTCTTAGTTCGACTACAAAAAGAAAATTCCCATATCACGGTAATTGGTCATTCCATGGGGGCTTTCCTCGGTTTAAAGCTTGCCTTACTCCACCAGAAAAGCGTGGCCCAACTGGTATTGATCTCGCCGGTACTCGATTTCAAAAAATATGAAAGCAAACTGAAACTCTGGAGCCGCCTTCCACTGCTACTCTGGCCTGTGATCCTGCGGATTTTAGCGCTGTTTAATCGTTTCCCTTTTGGCGATCGCAAACATATCTATTCAACCGACAAAGGCCACCGTATTCCCGGCCCATTGGAATACTACCGCATTAAAACAGCCAACCACCCACACCGAATTGCCCGGCGTTATATGCGTAGCTTTCAAGGGGCGGATATCACTCCTTTAATCCGTAATATCCACAGTCCAGTACTTGCTATCTATGGCTCCGAAGACCGTCTGGTGCCCCCGGCTTTCGGACAAGAAATGAGCGAGTGGCTGCCTTTAAGTATTATCAAAACAGTGGAAGACGGTGGGCATAATATCCAACTGACAAAAACCGAACAAGTGCTATCCATCCTATGCGAGTTCCTGGAAGAACACCGCCGCAAACGCTTTAACTGGCGCAAACTGTTCGGCCGCGGTTAATGCAAGTTGTTATTTTAGGTGGTGGCTATGCCGGCCTGACGGTCGCCATCGAAGTAAAGAAGGCACATCCCCGCTCGTCTATCATCTTAATCGATAAAAAAACATATTTTACCAAGCTGACACAGCTGCATAAGACGGTAACAGAAAGCCCCAAGAAATATCGCCTGGATTACGCACAGTTAGGCCAGCGCCTCGGTTTTCGCTTCATCCAAGACGACATTGTCTTTGACGCCACTACCCTCGCCCGCTTCAGCCGCGATCGTGGGTTACTGACTGCCGCGGGGGCGCTATCTTTTGACGCACTGGTGGTAACCAGCGGCGCGACGCCCGTGACTCCTGTGCCGGCAGACGGAATTGCCATCTGGAATCTCTCACAAATTGCCGCTTTCGGTCTTGCAGATAAGCTCAACAGCCTGTTACCGGGCAGCAGCGTTACTATTTGCGGGGCGGGCGCCACTGGCCTGCAGTTTCTGGGAGAAATTGCCGCCAGGTATTTGCGAAAATTCAGACTATCCTTAATCAATTTTGCGGAAATACTGTTAGACCAATGGCCGATAGAATTTCATCGCTATGTGATGGATAAACTCAATTACTGGAATATTGAATACTATCCGGTGACCGCGCTCGAACAGGTGGAGCAGGATCAGCTTGTCATGCGTAACCGCGCTAATGGAGAAATTATCGAAAAAAAAAGCGACTTAACGCTGCTCTTTACAGGTGTTGCCCCACAACCATTCAGAATTTCTGCTGACTCTTTTGGCCGGGTACTGCACGATGGAGAACCATTAGACGCGCTCTATACGGCAGGCGACTGCTCCCATTTTCAGACAGGCCTCAATGCCATGACTGCCCAGGCTGCAATGCGTAAGGCAAAAGTTGTGGCTCATAATATCGCCTTTCATTTACGACAAGCGCCGCGTAAATATCTATTTGAAGAATTAGGTTATTTTGTCAGCCTTGGCCCCGGTGATGCTATTGGCTACCTGCTGCAGCAAAACCTGCGTGTTACCGGAATGGCCGCCTGGCTTCTTAAAGAGGGAATTGAAAGCCAATTTGATCTGTACTTAAACGGCATCGACACTTTTTTAATATAAATTTCTTTTTGTGTTGACATACGTGGTAATGTATTTTTTAGTCTCAAATAAAATTATGAAATTTATTAAAAACATCCAATACGTGTTAACTATATTACTTATCTTTTTTTATGCTCCTGTTTATGGGGGGGATGTACAGCGCCTCACTGTCTCTGCCGTGGGCGACATCATGTGCCATGACAGCCAACTTGCGGCAGCCCTGAATCGTAAAACCAAACAATATGATTTCAAACCAATGTTCCACAGCATTATGCCTCTGCTGCAGCAAGCGGATCTGAATATCGGCAACCTGGAAACAACGTTGCCCGGCAAAGAATACAAAGGCTATCCTCAGTTTGGCTCGCCAGATTCTTTAGCCCAGGCCATCAAAGATGCCGGCTTCCATATACTGACTACAGCCAACAACCACAGCATGGACAGGGGCACTGCGGGGCTGCAACGCACCCTCGACATCCTCGATAAAAATAAAATTCTCTATACCGGCACCTACCGCAGCCCGGCAGAGAGAATGCAGCGACCATTCCTCACTATAGAGAAGAACGGTATTCAACTGGTCCTGTTAAACTATACCTATGGCACCAATGGTATTGCCGTTCCCCGCGATGTCGTGGTTAATTTAATGCAAGAAGAACTGATTAGAGACGACATCGCGCAGGCCCGTGCCACCAACCCTGATTTCACTATCGTTTCTTACCATTTTGGAAATGAATACGAACGCCTGCCTTCGGAAGAACAAAAAAAATTCGTCAATCTAGCCTTTGCCGAAGGAGCTGACGTGGTAATTGGCAGCCATCCGCATGTAGTGCAACCTTATGAAATCAAAAGAATAACAGACCGCTATGGCGTAGAGCGCGATCGTCTGGTGATGTACTCTCTGGGAAATTTCATTTCAGGACAGACCAAGCCTTACACCATGGGCGGCCTGCTGCTCTACTTTACTTTAGAAAAAGACAAAACCGGCCACAGAATCAAGGATGTGCGTCACCAGCAGGTATTTACCGTACGTCCCCCCGGATCTTTCTCCCTGCAACCGATGCCACAATTGTTTGACACCGCATTGTTTAAGAAATTACCCGCAGCCAAACAGACCGAGATCAAAGACTATTACCAAGATGTAGAAAAACACTTGCTACCTTCCGTAAGGATGGCTGCTACTTTCAGATCAAGTGCACCAGCCACAGAATAGAGCCGCCGAGAAGCAAAGTTACCAGCGTCACGGGTGCTCCGATTCTCAAATATTCCCGAAAGCTGATCGCGATACCCTGAGCTGCCGCTTTTTCAATTACAATCAAATTGGCAATCGAACCGAGCAGTGTCAGGTTGCCGGCTATCGTACTCGCAAAAGCCAGCAGCTCCCACAAAAAGGTATTTTCTCCCGGAATGGTTTTCAGCAGCATTACCGCAGGTACATTGCTGACAATATTGGAAAGCAGCACAGTAACTACAGTAAAGCTGACCGGTTCGGTAATGGCCAGACCAACTTGAGCCAAAATATCCAGCGAGCTCTGCAACAGGCCATATTGCTCCACAGCGCCTGTTAAAATAAAAAGAGAAACAAACAAAATCAACAACTTAAAATCTACGGTAGGATATAGCTTCTCTGCACTGTTCTTTCTTGATACCAGCACCAGTGCGGCGGCAGACAGAGCCACAATATCCCGTGGCAAATTCAATAGAAAAGCCAATAACATACCAGCTGTCACCAGCAGGGTCTTTCGTATCAGGTAACGGTTCTGTGCGGGCAGAGAATCTAACGGTAGCGGCGACAGAGCTATTTGCTGTCTTGACGACCCATCAAACTCTGCCCGATAGACCCGCAACAGCACCAGATAATTCACCGCAAGCGCAGTTGCTGCCGGTAAGGCCATATGCCACAGGTAGGTAAAAAACGATAAACCGCCGCTCTGGCCAATCAGCATATTTTGCGGGTTACCAATCAAGGTTGCTACCCCGCCACTGTTGCTGCCAGTAGCAATCGCCAGCAGGTAAGGAACCGGATTACGCCCGGCGCGCTTCATGGCATCAAGTACAATTGGGGTAAAAGCCAGACAGACAATGTCATTGGTAAACAGCGATGAGGTAATACCGCTGGCCACCAACACGGATAGCAAAGCCCGCCGGGGACGATCTGCCAGGGAGAGGACAGCTGCTGCCACCCGGTCATAGAACCCAGCAATATGCAACTGGCCGGAGACCAGCATCAGACCGAAAAGCAGAAGGATCGTGCTGTCATCGATGGCCTGCCGGGCCTGCGAGCGATCCAACCAACCAAAGGCCAGTAACGTTATGGAAGCAACCAGCGCGATACCAGTACGGTCAAGCCTAAGCCACGGATAACGCCCTAACGCCAGACCGGCATAGGCCAGCAAAAACACAATTAGTACACCATGTTCGGCAGCCATTGCCGAATGTTCTTAAAGAAACCCGCAACCGATGGTTACGGGTTAATGGTTTCTATAAGCGACAGGTCGCTTTCTTTAAGCACAATGATATTCTTCTGCGGGTTGTTCACATAGATCACATCTTCAAAAAAAGTGATAAAGGTATCTTCATGTAGTTTTTCTGCCGAGATGGCCACCCGCTTCAGGTTTTTATCAAACTTGCCCAGATAAAAAGCATTGTTCTCAAAAATAACTGCATAAATAAAATCCCCGCGGATCTCAACAAAACTGCGCCAAAAGATATTGTCATCCCCCTGGATTAAAACCTGCAGCTTCTGCGGATCAAGCAATACCAGACGGTATGCGGTGGTCTCAAAGCCAGACTTTGAATTGGTGCCAATTACCACCACGCCATTATTGAAAATATCGTATTTCTGTCCGGCAATGCCCTCATAGGGCGAGCGCACCAAAATCTTTCTGCTCTTAGGATCAATGATAAACATATCATTGGAGCGCTTACCATCGCTGCCATAGGCCCGACTGCGCAGGTAGTACAGTTTACCCTCAAATAAGTTTTTCTGCTTGAGCTCATCTTCTTTTTTCTTGAGCTCGGCTTCTTTTTCTGCAAGTTCTTTATTACGCCGGTCGAGCTCTTCTTTGTATTTCTCAGGGTCTTTTTTTAGTTCGGTCTCTTTTTTATCCTCGGCAATTTTCTCTTTTTCTTCTTTGATCTCTTCTTTTTTCTCGGTCAGCTTTTCTTCTTTTTTCTTGATCTCTTCTTCTTTTTTTTGTATTTTTTCTTCTTCTTTCTTAATTTTCTCTTCTTCTTTCTTTACTTCATCTTCTTTTTTCTTTTTTTCTTCGGGCTCGGTAGTCTTTTTAATTTCTTCTTTTTTCTTCTCTATTTCTTTCTTTTTGTCTTCAATTTTTTTCTTATCTGTTTCGACTTTTTCTTTTTCTTTTTTCAGTTCAGTGGTTTTCTTCTCTACTTCTTTTTCGCGGATCTTAATTAGCTTTTCCCGGTCTTCGACCGCCCGATCATCTCTCTTGCGCAACTCTTCGATAACTTTTTTGTCACCCAAGGTATCAGGGTCAGCACCATTTTCTCCCAGGGGAATCAGCATACGGGTCTTACCCGGCCAATCTTTATAGCTCACGGCCAAACCGAGGTTTTCAGCAGTCACTGCGCTTGATACAGCGGGGATATAGGCCTCTTTTATGTAATTTACATCCCCCCGATAGACGGCATTGTAATAGGTGATAAAAGTTGCCAGGGTACCAGCGTCAGATCGGTTATATTTGAAACGCGCCTCAAGATAGCTAGAGAGAATACGGCGCAGGTTGCGGATATGATCGACTTTCGCGCTTTTCTCCACAATGAACAGATCGGCGGAAAGTTTGTCTCTCTGTTTTGGGTCATAAAAGCGAATGACCCGATAGCGATTGAGGTAGCGGGTCTCCTGGCCATTTTGGGCTAAGGTGACTCCAATAGCACGCACCTCGGCCACACTATCCCGCTGGCGGCTAGGGCCGGTATAATTTTCAAAGTCAATTTCTTTAGCTTTGGAGCGGATTTCTTTTTCCGCAACCCGCTGGGGAAAAACCCCCGTTGCCAACAGAGACAGAGCAACTATCACGACAATAATCCATTTGCGCATGTTCTATTATCGACAAGTGGGATAGTTTGACATCCATTTTTTAGAGCTATTTTCTGCGTAAGAAATAATTTTTTTTACGATTATTTCTTTTTTATCTCAATGCCCAATAGCCCTTTATCAGCCACAAAGGTAGTACCCTCACCGTAATCGCCTTCGAGAATCTTAACCGACAGCGGGTTTAACAGACGCTCCTGGATCACCCGCTTGAGCGGCCTGGCACCGTATGTCGGGTCATAGCCTTCTTCCAGCAACAGGTCAATTGCCGCGTCAGTGACTTCAAGCGCAATACCCCGTTTGCGGATACGCTCCATGACATTCCGCAGCTGGATGCGCACAATGCCCCGCAGGTGCTCTTTCTCAATCGGATGGAAGAGAATAGTACCATCTAAACGGTTGAGAAACTCAGGACGGAACAGGCGGCGCAGCTCTTCCCGCACGGCGGCCTCTTTTTCTTCTTCGTTTAATGAGGCATCGGCAAGATACTGCGAACCAACGTTGGATGTCATAATGATGATAGTATTCTTGAAATCCACCAGTCGGCCTTTAGAATCCGTCAGGCGACCATCATCCAATATCTGCAGAAAGATATTGAAC
>CALHRC010000047.1 GCA_938038265.1 uncultured bacterium | reverse complement strand
CCCCGGGGGGAGCCGAAAACGGCAAGGGTGGCGGCAGGTTTGGGCGCGAAAGCGCAAAAACCGGTGGCCCGGCAAGGGCCAGCCGCCACCCGGTGTCCCCCTACGGGGGACATGCCGGTTGAGGCGCGGGGGGCGGTAGCGCCCCCGCTATTATTGCAAGTTTGCAAAAGCTGGCGTTTCGCCTGCACGGATTGTATTGACGCTGCCTAAGCTTTAAAAATAAGGCCCTTCTATGACCCCAGATTCCGCGGCTGTAACTTTAGAATCACACTTTTGGCATTTTGTATTTTTCAATGTATTTGTTATTGTGATGTTAGCTTTAGATTTAGGGGTCTTTAATCGCCAGAGCCATGTAATCAAAGTAAAAGAGGCATTGGGATGGAGTGCCTTTTGGATTGCACTTGCCTTAGTGTTCAATGTGTTTATTTATTTTTGGATGGGCACAGTTTCTGGGATGGAATTCCTTACCGGCTATCTGCTGGAAAAGTCCCTCAGTGTAGATAACCTGTTTGTTTTCAGCGTTATTTTTAGCTATTTTAAGGTACCCGAGAAATACCAGCACAAAGTACTGTTCTGGGGGGTTTTAGGAGCTCTTGTTTTCCGGGCGATTTTTATTGCGGCAGGTGTCGCATTGATCAATCGATTTGAATGGATCATATATGTGTTTGGGGTTTTCTTAATCTTCACGGGAATCAAGATGGCTTTTGCCGGGGATGAAGAAGTACATCCTGAAGATAACCCGGTACTGAAGCTGTTACGGAAATTCATACCAGTGACAAATTCATACCATGGGGAAAAATTCTTTACCAAAGAGGGGGCTAAGCGCCTTGCCACCCCTATGTTGGTTGTGCTGGTTATCATTGAGACTACCGACATTGTTTTTGCTGTTGACTCCATCCCCGCCATTCTGGCAATTTCCCGCGACCCATTCATCGTTTATACTTCAAACGTATTTGCCATCATGGGCCTGCGATCGCTTTATTTTGCCTTAGCCGGCGTTTTAGGTATGTTTGAATACCTTAAATACGGATTAGCTGCGATTCTATCATTCGTAGGTATTAAGATGGTTATCCATGAGTTCTATAAATTTCCCATTGCAGTTTCATTAGGTATTATTGCCGGATTACTTACCATATCCATTATTACCTCAATTTTGCAGAGCAGAAAAGCGCCTGAAGAATAATTAAGATCGAGCTAATACTTCAATGGCTGCTATCATAAGGTATTTTTTAAAGGCTTTTGTACTGCGGACATCATCTCCAGCGCGGCGAACCATATCATCGGCCATATTTTCGAGTTCTTTGCGCAACACTGCACTTGAAAAAGTTGGTTGCTTGTAAATAATCGAAAGAATCTTCTGTGCCCTACTTTCTATTTCAGCGTTTATCTTATCTGTCAATGCCTCGCGCACCGGCCCAATCTTGATATTCCATTCTGCTTCAAGGCGCTTGAGTTCATCTTGCGGCTGTGCAAGCCCAATATACTCCATCTTCAGGATATCTATTTCTTTTAACAACTCTTCTTTTTTAGCTTTTTCTTTTTTGCGCTGTTCTTTGTCAAGATCATCATTTGGTACTGAAGTGGCACCATCATCCTCAACAATACCACTATTTTTTTCTGAAGTACCAGCTGGGTTGGATGTAAATCCCCCCCCTGTAAATAACCGAAAAAAAATGAGCAACCAGCGAAACAAAAAAAACCGATATGACAGAGGCAATTTAGAACGCGCCAGTTTATACAATTCCGGGCGGTTCAGGCGTAAGATAATATGATAGGGTTTGAAGACTGGTTCTGCTGGTCGGGTAAAAAATTCCAGTAACAATCGGTTACGCTCATTAGTATCCAGCGGCGAGTAATAGACCGCATTCATCACCACACGAGAAGAGCTCATCAACACGTAAAATTCAGGATATTTATTAGTAATTCTTTTCTCAAGGTCTTTGATGAAGAACTCATCAAATTTCATGGCCGGGTCATCACCGCCATGCCGAATAGTTTCGCTCCAGTTATAGACATAAAAAGCAGCTAATTCATTATGAATTCGTTCACGCTCAGCCAATAAATATGTGACCAAAGCATCCCTGTGGATAAAATAATCATGGTGCCGACTCTTCAGCTTAACAATAGGAGCAAGTAAGTCAAAATTCTGGTCATCGTTGTCTGTCTTCTGCAGATGGGAATAGGTATCGAGCATCTCACTTAACAACATTCTCAAAGAAGCGCCACTATACTTATTCGTCAGAATTCCCCAGATATTTTTTTCGCTTTCCGGTGAAAGTATCTCTTCACGACTCATCAGACGTTCGACATCGCGAAACACCCCAAGAGCGCGTTCCATATCAAATTTTTTTTCGTTCTTTTCGAGTTCAGCCTGTTTTTGATTTTCTTCATATAACTTCTGGTTCAGCAGTAATTTAGCTGCCTGTACGGCAGTTACCTTAAACTTAAATTCCCGTTCCATCTGCATATAGGTAATAAAGCGGATAGCCAGATTGATTAGATAGGGTGGTGTTTCCTGTTCTCTGCCATCAAGTACCTGTAAAATTCTCTCCGGGGAGACGACCTTATCTGGTAAAACAGCTTTGAGATCGCGGGAGATATCATCCAATACCTTGGTTTTCTGGTTATTGGGGGATAAAACCATCCGTATTTTCAGACGGGCAATACGGGATAGATCGGTAAGCAACTGTCGGGGGCAGTATATTTCCGGCTCTGCACCACCAAAAGTAATTTTTACCGGTTTACCCGCTTCCATAGCGGCGGCAATACCATCCTGATTGAAATTTTCTACCGGCAATTCATAGAAAAAACTATCTGGCAAGGTAAAAGGTAAATCACCAGCCGACGGAAAAGGAGCGGCAAGATTTTTTGTTATTTCTGTGTAAATATCCGACAACCGCCGCATCTCAGGTTCATAGAGATGTAGGGCAACTATTTCATTGTCCCGTATTTCGCCTTCCGCAAGCAATTTTTCTTTTAAACGGGGTATCATTTGCGCCATCATCCGGCGGATGTTCTGCAGATGCCTGAAACGCACAAAGTTATTTAGCTCAGCCCAACGCATAAGCTCTAGGGTGAACTCATCTATATCAATCACCCCGCTATGGTTGGCTTCGGCGTAACGACAGATGCGGTAGAAAAGAAAAACCTCATCTTTCTCACGAATGCCTGCAGCATCAAGATAATCAGTCAGCTCAGACTCTGAGAGAAAGACATAGTAAGGCGGCCTTTCTGACGACTTTGCAGTTTTTGCCAAATGTCCCCCGACAAATTACTTGAGCATATTGTCATTTTACTAAATTCTTAGTAGGGTGTCCAGCAGGATATATGTCATCTCTTATCGTAACCGCCCAAGCATCTCCTAATAGAGTAACAGTGCTCCACTGTTGTTGCTCAAAAACTACCAAGGGGGCTCCCGCCCCGGCTGCCCCCGACTCTGCCTTGTTCAGGCATTCCTGAACAAAAGCGTGGGATTGCTGCCGTTTACCATAGGGAAGTATCGGGTCACCCAAGAGTCACAGTAGAATATCGTTTTTCTGCCTGTCGTCTTTTTCGGTTATAGCCGATAACTTTGATACAGAGCACATACATGAAGCCCAAGCACAACAAAAAAGAACTCATCGAAAGCACCAAGCCAGCTCCCGCGCCAACTAAGGGTAAAAGCACTTCCGCTACACAAAATTCCATACCACAGAGCAAAAGCGCTAAACCAAGCACTCCCTCCCGACGCCCGGGACCTGCCCGAAAAGTGCCGACGACGCCCTCTATGACACCGCCGGCGTCTGAAGAAAACTTGCCCCAGGTAAGCAAATCCATCCACCCCCTGCTGCTTACGGCTATTGTGGCACTTGTTATCACTGTACCAGTACTAATATATCTTTTGATGCTTGCCGAGCCTGAAGCGCTAACTGGTGGCATTGTGGTACAGGAAGAGAAAAAAGTTACTGCCGAGCCGGCGTTTAAAGCTTCGACCTGGTTTTCTGATTACGAAGCCATGAAAAAAGTCGTTAGGCTATACCACAACATCCACCCCTTTATTTACAGTCTTAACGGGGGGCGTAACAACGACGGCGAATTAGTTTCTCTATGGAGTAAGAAACAGCGCAGTGAACGGGTTGCAGAGCTGCGCAACTTGAACCCCAACATTTTGATTATCCCGACCATCTTTCGCTGGGAAAATAAAAATGAACTGATACAAGAAGCCATTGGCATGAACGGTCGCAACGACATCCGCGACCACCACATCAAGGTCATCCTCAATGAGATTGAAACCTATAATTATGATGGCATCGATATCGACTACGAAGGAATGACCTGCGATAAAAAAGAGAAGTTCGAAGAATTCATTGTGCTGCTATCTGCCGAGCTGAAAAAACGCAACAAGATATTATCTGTCGCCGTGCACCCCAAAACACCAATTAAAGGTAAAGCCAAGTTCAAATGGTGCGCTGGTCTAAAAGAAAAAATTAAAATTGATTACCGTGAACTCTGGCGCGGGCCCATGACTCACGATTATGAATTTCTGGCGCGATACGCTGACAAAATTAAAGTCATGGCCTATGAACTCCATCCGCGTAAATACCATAATCCCGGTCCCGGACCACAGGCGCCATCTTACTGGCTCGAAAACATTATCGAATACGCGAAAGATCGGGTGCCGCCTGAAAAGCTATATATGGCAATCCCAACTTATGGTTATGACTGGGCCTTAAACTGTAACTCTGCAATTAAAGCTGTCTATTGGTCAGACGTATTGCGCATCATGAACGCGGGCGGCATAAACCGACAACCGACGGATATCGCAGCAATCTTGCGCGACACCCCCGGCTCTTCTGCCTGGACTAATCTAACAAAATTTGCCTACGTGCATTCAGGCAAAATTTATGAAGACGGCAGCCTGTGGTATAACGCTGGCGGCTGCCAGAGACTCGCGTTCTATATGAATCGCAAAGCGTTTGAGACCAAGATGAATTTGTTGCGCCGTCATGATTTAGCCGGCTTCTCCTTTTGGCAGCTCTTGTCAGATAATGATCCCGGCATCAACCAGTATCTCGAATTGTTAATTGAAGGCAAATTGCCAGCGGTTATCAAAGCGCCGAAAAAGCGCCCCTTCGAAATTGCCGCTAGTGCTCCCATCGGCGACAAAGATTTACTGAACTTCAGTCAAACACAGAATCAAAAACAAGGGGTGGATGTAGCAGCTCTCCCTAAACCATCCACCCAAAAAAATAATAAATGGCAAAAAAACTCGACGGACTATTCGGGAGTAAGCGTTATCGACAATGACTAACGCCACCCTACCCCCATGGGCTATAGAAATTCGCCAACAAATCGCATCCGGGCAATCTTCAGTTATTCTGCTGCATGGCAACGTCAGAGATTTCTATGTACACGGGAATGATTTTCTGAACCTGAAAGATTATCTCTTTCAGGTTATCAATCCGGGACGCGATACTTCATTTGCCTATGACGCGCAAGCCGGTCTGCAATTCGGTACCCCCAAAGAGCGTGAAGAATTCTTTCGCAGCCTTTCAGGCTACGACGCTTATCACGGCACTAATTTTGCACAAAATCCACCGCGCGATCCCGGCCCCTCATTTGCTTTAGCTGAAAATTTGGCAAAGCTGCGGGTAATGGACGGCAAATCAGTAAATATCTTCATCAATTATCTAGAACATCTCATTCCTGTCGCCGGCACCGGCAACATGACAGCAGAGCAGCGTTTTCTCGCCATTACCATCGACAAATGGGCGCAGAATCCCTTGTTTGTCGATAACCCGGTTACTTTCTTTCTGGTCGCTGAAAATCTAGCGCGGGTGGATGAGATGATTACCCGCAACCCTTTTATACCACGGGTGTTTCTCCCACATCCTGGCGAAAGCGAACGAAGGGCCTTTATTCCGGTGGTAAAAAACAAATATAAGGCTGAATCTGAAATGACTGATGAAGTAACCGCCAAACTTACTGCCGGTCTTTCTCTGCTGCAGCTCTCGCGTCTTTTCGCCTGGCTTAAGGGTACTGGTAAAAAGCTTGATCTGAAAGAATTGAAAAACCTCAAGAAGCACTTCATTGAGACTGAATGTCATGGTCTGCTCGAATTTGTTGAACCTAACTTAAACCTTGATATGGTAGCCGGGCATACAAAAGCCAAAGCCATGCTGCGTGACGCAGCAACGGCCATACGGCAAGGTATGACCCGGTATCTGCCGATGGGTTACCTGATTACCGGTCCAGTGGGTACCGGGAAAACATTTCTGGTCTCTTGCCTAGCCGGCGAAATCGGCATTCCCGTAGTAAAGTTTCTCAATTTTCGTAGCCAGTGGCAGGGCGTTACGGAAGCCAACCTTGAAAAAATTATTAACCTGCTCAAAGCAGCCCACCCGGTCGTAGTGATGATAGATGAAGCCGATGCCTTTCTCGGAAACCGGCAAAATTCAGGCGACAGCGGTACATCCGCCCGGGTGTTTGCCTCACTGGCCGCTTTTATGGGCGACACTTCGTACCGAGGGAAAATTCTCTGGTTTCTAATGACGTCACGGCCCGACCTGCTGCCGGTTGACATGAAGCGCCAGGGTCGGGCGGAGGAGCATATCGCTCTGTTCCATCCTCAAACGCCAGAAGAAGATGAAGAGATGTTCCGCTCTCTGGCTAGAAAAAACGGGATCGCCAGCGAAGGCTTAACGTTTAGCAAAGCCAAACCCGAAGGCAGAACCGTCTCTGGCGCTGATATTGAAGCAATGATAATTCGAGCCGCTCTGGCATCACAGCTCAAAGGAGAAGAGCAACTCAGCCAGCAAACGCTTGACGAAACGGCAAAAAGTTTCTTAAGTCCCAATTACCCTCTCGAAATGGAACTACAGACGCTGGTTGCGATACGAGAGTGCACCAACCTGGAATTGATTCCTGAAACCCTGCGTAAGAAATTCCGCAATAGCGATATTACAGCCCGTATCAGCGAGCTGCTGTCGTTATTACGCGAAGGATAGTGCATACTTTGCCGAAAGAAAGCAATTTTTTACCGGCAATCACAAGTCTCTTCTTCCGTTTCAAATTCAATGGTGGCGTTTTTTACCCGATAGCGCAGCAGCAGAGATTTTATTGTGCGTTTCAAATCAGCCTTACCGGCATTATTTAAATTAGGCGACACCACAATATGTACGGATAATATATGTTCCTGACCATTTAGACTCCAGAGGTGCAGCGCGTGCAGGGCTTTGACTCCACGAATTGAGAGAATTTCGTTTTCAAGAACGTCGCGATTGAGCCCTTCTGGCGAGCGCTGCATCAGAATATCGAGCGTCTCCTTCAGATTGCCATATACCCGATACAAAATAAAAATGTTGATTGCAATGGAAAGTAACGGATCAATCCAGCCATAGCCCCAGAGCCAGATAGCCACCGCCCCTAAAAGCACGGCAATCCAGCCAATAGTGTCTTCGAGCAGATGCAGCATCACCATACGCTGGTTAAGGCCACCCCCATGGCGCAAGCGCAGCATGGCGGCAAGGTTCACGCTCAGGCCAAGAATCGCCAGCGCAAGCATGCCTGAAGTGTGCACTTCAGGCGTAGAAAATAAACGGGGGATACTTTCTCGGATAATCAGAGCCGCCCCCACCGCCAACACCAGTCCAGTGATCAGAGCACCTAAAAGCGAAAAACGCTGGTATCCATAGGTATAGCGCAAGTCAGGTTTTTTTTGTGAAAACTTTTCCAACCGCCATGAGAGTAAAATAACGAAAGCATCCCCCAAGTCATGTAAGGCGTCACTCAAAATGGCCATACTGTTGGTTAGAATACCGCCAATAAATTCTATCAGCGAAAAAATGAAATTTAACCAAAAGGCCATTTTAAGGCCGCTTGCATCAGAATGATTCTCATAGTCCTCATGAGAATGCGAATGTGAATGTCCCATATTATTTTTTAAGGATACGGCGGCGCAATTCTCCAGCTTCTAAAAATATTTTTTCAATATCAAGGGTGTCTTCACGCAACTGCCGTTTCCATTGCGCAATCAACTGTTCCAAACGTTCGAGATAAGCTGCGATCTGGGTTTTGTTTGAATCAATAATACTTTTCCATAGACTGGGATTTGAAGCAGAAACTCGGGAGATATCACGAAAACTTCCGGCAGCGGGCGAATAGTCGCAGTCGATAACTTCGGGAATATCTTTGATCATGTGAACTGCCGCACAAGAAAGCAGGTGTAGCCCATGGCTCAGGTAAGCCAGTTGCCGATCATGTTTTAGTGCGTCTAATTCAATTACGCGACATCCTAACTCATGCCAGAAAGAAAGCACTGCTCGGTTCACATCGGCATAGTGACCCGGGGTTACGTAAACGGTAACCCCTTCAAACAGTCCGGCTCGCGCGTGCTGTGGCCCGGAAAGCTCACTGCCCGCCATAGGATGCGAACCGGCAAACCTAAGTTCGGCAAACTCGTCTGCTGCCAAGCGCATGACTTCCGCCTTAGTCGAACCCATATCCGTAATAATGACATCCACCTTAAGATTACTGGTTTTAAGTACAGAAAACACTTCGCGGGTAGCACTCACCGGCACCGCAAGAAGAATTAAGTCTGCTTCTTCAAGCAACTGCAACAGCTGGGGGGATGGTTCTGCTATGACAATGTCTGCCAAACCTACTGACTGCAGAAATTCCAGATTATTTTGACTGCGCACACAGCCAGAAACACGGTACCCTGAATTTTTGAGGTCATAAGCAATTGAAGTCCCCAGCAGACCCATGCCCCAGATAAAAACTTGTTTCATAATTGTTCTTTAATAAACGGCCAGGGATTCAAGGTTATCTCGAAGGCATTAAACGGATCAGGATTTCTCAGGCGGATCTCGTAATGCAGGTGTGGTCCCGTTGCAGAACCGGTCTGGCCTAAATAGCCCACGACATCCCCCCTTTTGACCCACTGGTCTTTCTCGACATTCAAAGCACTCATGTGGGCATAGAGGGTAACTAAACCATGCTTGTGCAACAGACGTACATGCTTGCCATAACCTCCCCCTTCAGACACTGCCGTCACCACCCGACCGTCAGCAGTGGCAAGAATCGGCGTACCAATACTATTGGCGAAATCAATCCCAGAATGAAACTGGCTCACAAAACCAAAGGGGGATATCCGAGTACCGTACATTGAAGTTACAAACGCAGAAGCCATTGGCATGCCACTAGGCATATTCTGCAGCGCGTCTTCCCGAATGCTGAAAAAACGCAGCGCTTCACGCGCTGGCGCTAGACGACGGGAAAATTCTTCCGCCATGAAATCAGCCTTGCCCCGCCGCACGGAGCCGAACTCTTCTCCCCAGATTGTCTGGAACATCTCGCGGCCTTTTTCATCGAAAGTATGTAGGGTTGCTAAAATGCGATCCCGCCGGTATTCTGCCAGACGCAGCCGGGTTTGCCAGATATCGGCTTCGGTTAGTATTTCGTTTCGGCTCTTTGCCTGAAGAACCAGCAGAGCAATCCCCCCAAGACCTAAAACAAACAGAAAAATTGAAATGATTACCAAAAACTTCGCCAGCCGGTAGTTCAGACGAACACGGAACACCGCCTCTCGGTTATGCGGCACCAACATGACGGTAAAGGCATCGCCCGCCCTAAGTTCATCTCGGGAAAGTCGCCGGCGTTGTAATCGGGTCTGGGGGGCACTGGCGATCTCAGCCATAGCGAAACACGACTGTAGTTTCAATCGCTGCGACAACTTATTTTTCTTGATCGACTGTTACGATTTTATACAGTAGTGTATATGTTAGATTGGCTCAAGCGTATTCTGCCCGGCAGAAGAGCGATGACCGCCGACAAGATACTGAAATACCCCGACGGGAAACGAATTTACGCTGATTTTCACGGAATCCGCAAAAACCTGATTGACCAAGATGCAGCTAAAGTCATCAGCCGCCTGCAACAATATGGCTATAAAGCCTATGTGGTCGGCGGCAGTGTCCGTGACCTCCTTCTCGGAAGACAACCTAAAGACTATGATGTGGTCACCAATGCCCGTCCGAATGATGTACGTCGCATATTCGCCAACAGCCGCCTCATAGGCCGCCGTTTTCGAATTGTTCATATCGTCTTTCGCGGAAACAAAATCATTGAAGTATCTACGGCGCGCTCTCTGCCTAAAAGCAGATTTAAAGCAAAACACCACGATGAACTGTACCTGAAAAGCGATAACCAGTACGGTTCTTTCAAAGAAGATGCCTCTCGCCGGGATTTCACGATCAACGCGCTGTGCTATGATGTGCGTAACGAAACCATCATCGACTATACCGGCGGCTATGAGGATATACAGCAGAAAATCATCCGCATTATCGGGGATGAAGATGTCTCGCTGCCTGAAGACCCTGTTCGCATGCTGCGGGCGAGTAAGTTTGCCAGCCTGCTTGACTTCACCCTGGACCCCAAGCTGGCTAAAGGCATCCGCAAGTACCGCAAACTGATCCGTAAAGCAGCCCAAGCCCGACTGCATGAAGAATACAATAAGATATTCCGCACAGGACAAAGCGAGAAAATCTTTGCCGGCTTTCTCGAATGCGGCTTGTTTGAAGCAATGTTCCCCGAACTGTTTCGGGTATCCCTCAATGGTATAGATTCAGTCGATCACTTTCGCCAGACGGCGCTTTCCCGCCGCCTGGCCATTGCCGACCGCATGATCCTGGAGCATGAGGATATCAATACGAATATCTACTATGCCCTGCTGTGTGCCGATATCGTCCGCGACCTGTTTACCACCGATCGCCCGAAGAGTGCCGATAAACTAAATGAGAAAAAACTCAAAGAAGCGCTCGAACCTCTCGAAAAAGAGCTTGGCTTAACCCGCAAAGAAAGTGAACGTCTGGTGGATATCTATAACAGCCAACATTTTTTTCAGCGCGAAGTTACCGAACGTAAAGGCTGGGTTAGAGATTTCAAAAACAGGGATTATTTTCTCGAAGCGTTTATTTTCTACAAAATTGACGCCCGAGCCAATAACCGCGATGACCTCATTCAGAAAGCCCTCTTCTGGGAAATTGACCTGCGCCAGAAACTACCCAATGCGATCCGCAAAGTGGTCCAGCGGCCCATCCAGCCACAATCACCCCTAGAACCAGGAGAAGAACTGCGAGACCGGTCTGGCCAAGGGCACTCCCAGCGACATAACCATCACACCAAGCAACACGAAGCAGCAAACCCCGTCAATGGCATGGAAAGCAGTGCGGCAACTGGAACCAGCCGCCGGCGAAACCGCAGGCGCCGCAGCCGCGGACGCTCTGCCAACGTGACAACAAGCCAGGAAATAGCAATAACGGGTAGCGACCCTACCCCAGAATAAAGATAAAGCCCGCGCTGGTATGGAATTTTATACCAGCGCAGCCCTGCGGAGCTATTGAAAATACCTCATGAAATGCAAAAGCTCTAATCCGAATACCCCAACACGACAAACTAACCAACCAACCCAGGTTCAGGAATTCCTAAATAGGACAGGGAATTCCCCCTTACGGTATGGAATGCCATAATAAAAGAAATCCGCCATGCAACATAATATTCGTTTTTTTAGTAAGCCACCATTCAGCAATTCTAAACACTGCTAGGGAATTCCTAACCGATAGTGGAAACGCGGCAGAGCAGGTTGAAGGTTACCTCTACCACCAATACTTCATACACAACGAAAGCCAACTCTTATGATGAGGGGATTGCGTAGCAATTCCCTCAATCAATTCCCCTGGCACACCGAAAGCCAAAGTGATGGAAAGGCTGGTTATCGGCAAAATGGGGCCGTCGGTTAGAACCCAATGCTGATTCAGCCGGCCACCACCACGAACCACCTCGAACAATTTTGTATTTCGTTGTAGTACAGCGATCCAGATCCGCACAGGGACCGCGAGGATCTTTCCCTTGACAGTCGCGGCCACATTCACCATAAGATGGACTGTACCAATCATCTACCCACTCCCAACTGTTGCCTGCCATATCATAGAGCCCATAGCGACCTGCCGGGCGACTGCCAACAGGTGCCGTAACCCCTGTGCCGCAGCCTTTATGGGAACCAGCACCTAAGATGTTCTCCGGGGTACTTTTTTCATCAATGACTGCCCGATCGCAATTGGCCGGCTCATTGCCCCAGGGGTAGAGTTCACCATCGGGGCCCCGCGCGGCTTTCTCCCATTCGGCTTCAGTTGGCAGGCGTTTACCCCGCCAGCGGCAATAGTCGCGCGCTTGGTACCAATTGACACCGAGCATCGGCTGGCGTTCGTCACTGTACCCCCGGTAGTTTGGCTTAGCAGCTGTACATCCCCCCGCCTTCACACATTTTTGGTAATCGCCATAGGTTACCTCATACCGATCGATTAGAAATGTCGAAAGTTCAATTGTCTGAACTGGCGACTCATCGCGCACCAGATGACGGCTATCTTCATCAATACTTTCGCGTTCAGAACCACGCAAAAAGAAACCACCAGAAATACACACCATGTCATCCAGGATGAGTAGATCATGACAATTTTTATACAGCGCAGGTGGATGGCAAGAGCCAATAACAAGCGCCACAATGAGCCAGAAGAAAAATCGCTTTTTAGGCAACCACTGCTCCTGTTCAGCGAATACGCTCCGCAAAGGGTTTGTCTGAAGGAGTATAGCCGATATAAGAGATACCATAATCCCGTGGGTCAATAACAGCTTCCTGGAACAGATCACGGACATCAATTTTGCCGGGTAAAGCCGGATCAATTTTCTGCTGGAAAAGCTGGAACGGCATAAGATTGTAGTGAAAGCCGCGATCGGTGGAAAGCTCGCTGTCAGCCGCCCAGCGGAATTTGTCACGACGGAAAGCGATCGTGCGCACCAGTAAGGTTTTATCATCGACCGGCATTTGGACAAAAGCATTACGAAAACCAGCAGGATAGCTGCCGAAATACTCTTCCGCATTGGAAAAGTAGATTATGCGAAAAGTGATGCCCATCTTCTTCGCCGCTTCCGCAATACCTGTCACAGTGGTGCCCACGGTAAGGTCACCCTTGAGAGGCCGAATTCTGTTTTGTAGGGCCAGCGAGCGGATATATTCATACTGGCTCTGGTCAGACAGGTAAGTAGCAAATTTTCTGCGGGCAACCAGTTTATCAAAATTCTTCAGGCTATTACGCAGGTATGGTCCTGAAGTTTTATAGGCCTGTTTGATAAAAGCAATATCTTCGCGGTTGCCATATTCCTTTTCAATAATTTCATTGGCTTTAACTGCTGAGTCAAGCTGCCATAATGCGCGGTATTCTTCTTTTGTTGGCGCATTTTTCATAAACGCAATATGGATGCGATTGGCAGCTACGACGATTTTTGTAAAATCCATCAGCCAGATGTATTCTGATCTAGCCCAAGCCGCCAGAATAAAATTCTGAATGGAGCCAACGCCAAAATATCCGCCACCAAGCCCCTCTACTGCAGGCAGAAATAGTTCCAAGCGATCTTCATTGGTCACCGTAGTATCACCGGTATCCCAGCGGGTGGGTTTTAATTCTTCTTCAGGTGAATGCCAGAAGATCTGCTGGATTTCTTCAACTGAAGGGCCCTTCTCCTTGGGACGGCCACAGTTCAGCCAAACTGGCAGAGCAATGAAAAAAATAATAAATAAAAAGCGTTTCATAGGCAGTCACAGTGGTAAGCTAACATCCCCTGAAAATAAAGTTTTACTGTTTGTTATTTATGACAGATGTGATCCCGTGCTGGCTAAAAGGATTATTCCCTGTCTCGATGTGAAAGACGGCCGCGTCGTCAAAGGTGTGAATTTCGTCAATCTGGTGGATGCCGGCGATCCGGTAGCTAACGCATTAGCTTATGACAAACAGGGCGCAGATGAGCTGGTATTCCTCGACATAACAGCTTCGTCTGAACGACGGGCCATTATTCTGGAACTGGTGAAACACGTCGCTGAAAAACTGTTCATCCCCTTTAGTGTGGGTGGCGGCATCCGCACTCTTGAAGATATGCGCCTTATACTGAGTGAAGGCGCTGATAAGGTGGCACTGAATACAGCCGCGTTTGAAAATCCTGATGTGTTACGCGCCGGAGCTGAGCATTTCGGTAGCCAGTGTATAGTCTGCGCGATTGATGCCCGCTTTAACGGAAAAATTTTTGAAGTCTATCTGCATGGCGGTCGCACCCCTACCGGCAAAGACGCGGTCGAATGGGCCGCTGAAGCCGTGCGTCGCGGGGCTGGTGAAATATTGCTTACGAGCATGGATCGCGACGGAACCCGAAACGGCTATGATCTTGCGCTGCTGAAAGCTGTCACTGGAGTGGTCAACGTACCGGTCATAGCCTCGGGGGGAGCAGGCACTAAAGAACATATCCTTGAAGCATTCCAGCACGGCGCCCATGCCGCGTTAGCCGCCTCAGTGTTTCACTTCAAAGAAATTCCCATCCGCGAATTAAAAGAATACCTGCGGGACAATGGCATCCCTGTGCGTCTAACATGAAGTCGAGCTGTTACATCCTGCTGCTGTTTTTGTTGTTACATTGCGCTGGCGGTCACTGGGTTATCAAAGAAAAAGAGTCTGAAGCCGAAGTCGTTATCGCAAAAAAAATCACTGCTAAAGAAGAAAACCTAAAGCCACAAAATATTGCCGATAAGATCGCCGACGCCAGGCCGGGGGATCGCATAAAACTCGACAGAGAACCTGTCACAATTGACAACGCAACCACCACACAAGAGAGCACAACAGAATTTCTCAGAAAAGCCGAAGCCTCCAGACAGCGCGCAAAGAAAAGTGGCAGTAAGCCTTTGCCTGTCACCTATTCTGGCGACGAGTTTATTAGAGAAGTGCTGCCGGGCAAGAGTGTTAAAGAGGGCACCGTAGTTACGATTAAGGGGAATGCCTCTATCAAGCGCGGCACAATGACATTAAATGCCAATACCATAAAAATTTTCGGTGAGGATGCCGCCTATGCCAGGGCCAGCGGCAACCTGCGCATCGGTGACCAAAATAGCCATAGCCGATTAGACGCACGGCTGGCTGAATTTTACAAACTCGAAAATAAAATTGTCATCAGTGGCGCTCCTGTACTGGAACAAAAGAATGCGCGCACAGGTGACCGAACTTTTCTGCGTTGCCGTGAAATGGAGCGTCTGCTCGATCGCCAGCTTGTCATCTGTCACGGCGACATCAGTCTAACAAACAGAGAAGGCTCGGTCTTTGCCGGGCAGGCAGTATATGACGAAAAGAAGCAGACGATTGAGCTAACGCAGCAACCGCGCGCTTTCAGTGGCGATAATATTCTCTTAGGCGAGAAAATTATATACTATCATACAACTGGAAATATTGAGGTCATAAATGAGGTGCGTCTTTTTCTAACGGATGCCGCTAACAAAAAAGATTCTATCGCCACGGTTACGACAGTAATTGACGCTGATTATGCCCTGGCGGAACGAGGAGAAGCAGTGTATCTCAGACAAAAAATTACCCTAACCGGCAACCGCGTCAAGGTAAGCCGCAGCGACGCCAATGCCTGGGCTGCTAAAATTGAAGTCTGGGGTTCCGGTGGTGAAGAAATTCTGGCGACCGACAGAGTCGAACTAGTCAACCACAGTGACGGCTCCCTGGTTACAGGCGAGAACCTGCGCTTTTTCAAGATCGCCGGAATTGCGATCATGAAAACGGCCGAAAAAGATGGGAAAAAAATCAGGCCACAAGCGATATTCCATAATAAACAAGGGCAGCCTTCAGGCATTGTAAACGCCGAGACTTTAGAGCGCAATGCCCTGCTGAACCGCAGCCAGGCGCGCGGCAATGTTGAGATGACTATACCACGCGAATCAGGTAATATTCTCATCAGAGGCGAATGGGCCGATATTGACGAGCAGAAACAATTAGTCACCGTCAGAGGCAATCCGTATTTAGATGACTCGGCGGGGAAAATTCACGCCCGTCAGATATTGCTTTTTGCCGCGGAAAAACGCTTTGAACTAATAGGGCCGATACAAGGTGCGATGGGTGAGCGTTCAGCGCAGTAGATCAAAAGGGAAATCAGTCAGCAGACGCAGCGCATCACTCGACAAATCCATTTTTTCAACGTCTATGTAAGTAGGTCCTAACAAATCAATCATGGATTTCTGCAGCAGATTAGATTCAATATACCAAATTATACGTTTTTTCTCAAAGGTGACATTCAGTATTCTGAAACGCCCTAGAGTTTTCATCTCAGGTGGAACTTTTTTCAGCACGAAACGCAAATCAAAACCAATTTTTTCCATAGGCTCTTCGATAAACAAAGGTGAGTTTTCCGTAAGTGCCGCGAGAATTTCTCTGCGTATTCTTACAGAGTACTTGTTGATCCACTTTACTAAATCAAATTTCTTTTTAGGATTAAAAATCTTAAAACCGACAATGTGCAGAATAACTTTTTCGTCGCGCACTTCTTCTTTAGCTAACGACAGATCAAAGTAAATTTCGCCAAGTTTAATATTCCAGGGAACATTCTCTGGCTCTTTGATTATACCGCGCAGGTGCACTCGTCCGCGGGTAAGCAGTAACTTAAAAACCCTGACCTGCTCATTACCTCGAACCACTTTTTCATAGAGTAACCGGTTCAGTTTTTCCTGAACAGTAATGACCTTATATTTTTCCGGACCAAGCGGATTTAACAGGAGCTGGATATTCGTCTGGATCACCTGCTCAGCCGTATGTCGGAACAGATGCAGCAAGAGAATTCCTATCGGGTGCCGAAAATACGATCGCCGGCGTCACCGAGACCCGGCAGGATATAGCCATTTTTATTTAGCTCCCGATCGAGGGCGGCGGCATAAATATCTACATCGGGATGCCGTTTAGTAACGGCCTTAACACCTTCGGGTGCAGCCACTATACAGAGAAAAGTAATCTTTTTTACGCCACGCTCCTTGAGCTTATCGATGGCGAAATTGGCTGAACCACCGGTGGCCAGCATGGGATCAAGCAGAAAGAAGTGGCGCTCCTGCAGCTCTGTCGGAATCTTGAAAAAATACAGGTGAGGTTTGAGGGTTTCTTCGTCACGAAAAATACCAATATGCGCCACCCGTGCCGGGGGAATCATACGACGGATGCCATCCACCATACCGATACCAGCACGCAAAATGGGAGCAAGTACTAATTTTTTACCCATGATCTCCTGCACTACCGTCTCTTCAAGAGGAGTCTTAATAGTTTTTTCCGTTAGCGGCAAATCTTTCGTTGCCTCAAAGATCAGGAACATGGCAATTTCATCCACCAGCTCGCGGAACACTTTTATGGATGTACTTTCATCGCGCAGGCGCCCGACTTTATGAGCTAACAGTGGATGTTGAACGACTTTAAATGACATAATTGTTTTCGGAGTGATTGGAATTGAACCAACGACCTCTTCGTCCCGAACGAAGCGCTCTACCCCTGAGCTACACTCCGTAATTCAAAAAGGATGTAAAGGTAAATTTAAGCCTGAGGAACAGTCAGTAAAGACATTTTCAAATTATCAAAACGAAGTACAAGGGCGTACGCCAATGGATCTCCGCCGGTGTGCTAAAATTCAGTCGTTTACATAGACGATTATTGGGTCATTTCTGCGCTAGATCAACTTGTGCTTGGGTTATTAGGCAAACATCTATAGCCTTGGGAAATATTTCGCTTAGTGGGCCATTGGTGCTTGCGTCAGACTTACACGACACAGCGAAATTCTTGCCAAAACTCAAATGATGGTACTAGTTACCACCTGGTGTCGGTAGCGGTCTGCTTGGGGCCACCCTTCAGGCATAGCTCCGCCCGGGGTGTTTTTA
>CALHRC010000046.1 GCA_938038265.1 uncultured bacterium | reverse complement strand
GGGGTGCCATAACTATAGCAGGATGTAATACCTATCTAACGTTATATTTGTTTTAGTACGAACGTGAAAACTGTCGCGCAGAGAATATCGACAGCCTAGCCTGCTATGATAACAGCCCCACCTATGAATAGGAGGCAACCATTTACCCCGACTAAGCACAACTGGCGGTCGCAGTTGAGACAGGAAAAAAGATTGCCGTAAGACATTAGCTATTTAAGAATATCATCATGAAAAAAATTGTTCTGCCGCTGTTGATTGCTCTGTATCTCACCGCCTGCAGTACCATGGAAGAATATAAAGTCAACCAGCGCTACCTGGTGGCTGTGCTGCCATTCAATAACCAAAGCGGCGACAAGGCCAACGATACCATGCTGCCAGTGGCCCGCGATACCATGATCAGCGAATTGCACCGCCACAAACGCATGAGACTTATTGAACGTGAACGAATGGACGCCATCCTCAAAGAGCAAGAGCTGAGCGCCACCGGTCTTACCGATTCCAACCGGGCAATCAAGCTCGGCAAACTGCTCAACGTGGATGCGGTAATGCTCGGCTCCATTGCCTCGGTCTCTTCGGCGCATTCCCCGGACAAAACTCTCGCCGTCGTCATGTCCGCGCGGGTGATCAGCGTTAACACCGGAGAAATTCTCTCAACTGCACAGACAACCAGTAACGTCGATGAGGTTAAATTTGAAACAGCCCATACGGACACTCCTGCGAAACTCGACGCTAACGTTGCGCTCCACGAAGCTGTCCAGTGGACTGCCGCAGGGCTGGCCTACCAAATTTCTGCACAGATGCCCAGAAAAAATAACTGACCTCACCTAACCAATGTCTTCTGGTAAAATCAGTTTGTGTGTCACTGGCAGCGAGGTGGTCAACGGTTTCATTCAGGATACCAACACTCGGTTTTTCGCCGCTGAACTTTACGCTATGGGTTACGAAGTGCGGGAAAGCCGCGTACTGCGCGACGATCCTGACGCAATTCTTGAGGCCTGGCAGAGTATGCATAACCGAGGGGATGTCATTATCAATGCGGGCGGGCTTGGCCCCACCAACGATGATCTGACAGTTGATCTGCTCTGCCAATGGCTCAACTGTAAAGCAATCGTTGTCCCGGAAGCAGAAAGGCGCATTAAGGCCCTGTTCCAGCACCGCGCCCGCCAGGGCGGCACCATGAAATATTCTTTGGATGTCGCCCTGCGCCAGGCACGAATTCCGGAAAAATCAATCCCGCTGGAAAACAGCGGTGGCTTAGCTCCCGGAATTTATGTTCCCGAAAAAAATCTGCTGGCCCTGCCGGGGTTTCCCTCGGAAATCAAGGCCATCTGGCCACAGGTGCCTGAATTATTGAAAAACTATCGCTTAAACCAATACGCGACTGCGGAAATTCCTGTCTGGGCCTATGGGGAAAGCGCCTTATTTGCCGAAATCCATCCCCCCCCTGAAATAGAAATCGGAGTGCATGCTCTACCGCTGGGGTGCCGGTTATTTTTACGTTCATCGGTTAATAACCGCGACCAGGTAACAGCTTATGCAGAAGAACTTCGCCAACGCTATGCTGCATTAGGCGAGCCTAAACCACTTGAAGCGTTTGCTCACTGGGCCATTGCCAATCATAAGAAAATCGCCTTTGCCGAAAGCTGCACCGGCGGCCTGTTGGCCAAGCAATTCACTGATATCCCGGGGATCTCGGCCTGTTTTCAGGGAGCAATTGTCTCATACGCCAATGAGATAAAAACCAGAGAGCTGGATGTCGCCGAAGACATATTAGCCATTCACGGCGCGGTTAGTCGCCACTGTGCGGTTGCCATGGCCGAAGGCGCTCTAAAAAAAATGAATGCTGATATTACAGTTTCCCTGACAGGGATAGCGGGCCCCTCTGGCGGCAGCGATGAGAAACCAGTTGGAACTCTGTTCATGGCCATCGCCGATAGAAATGAACCGACTTTAGTAGCCCGGTTTTTGTATAATTTTGGTCGTGAACGTTTTCGAGAAGCCGCAGCGGCGAGCGCAGCTCTTGCTCTGTTCCAGAGGTATGTCTTTGCCCCGGCCCATGGGCAAAAAATGAGTGACCTGCCTTTTGGACGTCAGTTTATGCCACTAACCGAACACAGTTAACGAGGTACCTATGCCGGAATACTTTCTCTATGTATTGATGAACCTGCTGCTAATCTATGTGCCGCGCGCCGTGGTAATTGCTTATATTCTGCGCAGTGACGAGTCTTATGACAACCGACACCCGAGACAGCAGCAGGCCCGATTAACCGGCCTGGGGGCACGGGCGCAGGCAGCGCATGAGAACTCTTTTGAGATGTTTACTGTCTATGCGCCAAGCGTGATTATCGCTCACCTGCTGCAGGCCGACACGTACTGGCTCTCCATCCTCAGTATGCTGTTTTTCTATGGTCGCCTGGCATACATCCTATCTTACCTGGCTAACTGGCATATAGTCCGCAGCATTATCTGGACAATAAACATACTTACCGTGGTTGCTATGTATTTTATAATTCCGCTCAAATAAAGCGCCCGGTTGTCAGACTAGCTCGCCGCCGCAGCTCGAACCCAAACCCGCAGTACAGCCATAGCAGTGATTGGCCAGCACGATATTGCGGGCTATATAGGCTTCGGGTGAAAACTGCGCAATATGACTCACTCCTTCTGATTCCAGCCCAAGCATCTGGTTAAAGTCGCAGTCAAAGATTCTGCCGTCATAGCCAACCGACACTTGGTGACGGCACATGAGGCCTTCAAGGGTTGCGGGGTTAAAGGCATTTACCAATAACTGCATATACTGTTCAAATTTTTCTGCGCGCAACAGACTGTCGAGGAAGCGATTGATCGGCAAGTTATTGATGCAGTAGAGGTGATTAAACTCAATGCCATAGCGTGACAGCAACTGTTCTTTAAATTCTCTCTCGAGTACCCGCTGCGGCTGCGACAAAAATAATCCCGATGGGTTATAGATTAGGTTTAGGGTAAGACCATCCTCATTCTTACCATAACCTAATGCGTTAAGTTTTTTCAGCGCCCGGATAGAGCGCTCAAAAACTCCCTGACCGCGCTGCTGGTCGGTACGAAACTCGGCATAATGTGGCAGGGAAGAAATAATTTCAACCCGCTGGGCCGCTAAAAATTCTGCTAGATCTTCATAGCCGGGTTCTTCCAAAATCGTCAAGTTACAGCGGTCAATAATATGGCGGCCAAGTTTGGCAACTTCAGCGACAAACCAGCGAAAATACGGGTTCATCTCAGGCGCTCCACCGGTAATATCCACAGTTTTAAAAGAAGGCACAGCAGCAATCACCCGCAGGCACTGCTCCATAGTGTCCCGTGTCATAATTTCAGTTCGCTTAGGTCCAGCATCGACATGGCAATGCCGGCAGGTCTGGTTACAGAGTTTGCCCAAATTTACCTGAAACACCTGCAGGGACAGAGCGGGCAGCCGCTGGTAACCTGTGGTTGCGGCTACCTTCTGGCTAAAACTTTCACTGAATGAGGCTAGGGTTGCTAACTGCTGTTCAACCGTTTTCATTAGATCGAAAGCTCGTCAATTTTATTCATCATCTGCACCGAATGTACTAAGGTAATGCCGGCAGCCATCGCAGCGGCTACCTGCACCGCCTCGCTCATTTGCTGCTCGTCAGCTCCTTTTTCTAGACAGGCGCTGGTATAGGCATCGATACAGTAGGGACACTTCTGCACATGCGCTACAGCTAAGGCAATTAACGCTTTTTCGCGTTCGCTTAAAGCACCTGCCGACATGACATGATGGTAGTAGGCAAAAAACTTGTCTGCCGCTTCTTTATTGGCCCGGCCAATATTACTAAATTTAGCCAGATCGGCGGCATTGAAGTAATGGTTGTTGTGCGACATGGCACGGATATGTATAACAAATATTACCAAGTTCGCCAATTTAATTTGCGCCCTTCTTTTCAGAAAATTTCAACTTACCCGATTTACCTAAATGGCCCTTCCCCGTGGCAGGGCCGTGTTTCTTACGGTTTTCGCTAAAGCCTCGCCGGCCAAATTTCCGCTTCCCAGCAGAACGACGATCGTTACCCTTGGGAAAAGTCTTTTCTTTGTACTCGACAAATTCCTCAAACTCTTCTGCCTCGTTGAATTTTTCTATTCGATTACCACCCCGCTGTTTGAGAAGAGCTGCCGCTATATCCAAAATAGAATGGCCGGTTTCCTCGGCCAGTTTTTCGACTTGTTTACGGTAACGCACCAGC
The DNA here is from genome assembly GCA_938038265.1 of uncultured bacterium. Taxonomy (GTDB): domain Bacteria; phylum Spirochaetota; class Leptospiria; order Turneriellales; family Turneriellaceae; genus CALHRC01. The sequence goes on along the minus strand of CALHRC010000046.1, from coordinate 113 downwards.
CCCTCTGTCGTCACCAGCACCATTAAAGAACGGGCTTCGCGTTCCCGCAGGTGAGCTTCAAGCTCTGCAACTGAAGGAACTTTACGGGGGATAATGGTCATCTGCCCACTGCG
>CALHRC010000045.1 GCA_938038265.1 uncultured bacterium | reverse complement strand
CGGTGGCCTGGTCAGGTTGCCCGAGGGTAAAACATCCTTAACATGCGTGAAATTACGCGCAGCCCGTCGGGCGAAGGCAATCCCCCCAAACATCCCCAAATGCGTGAACATCTTGCGCGGCCTGTCGGGGGGCGCGATTTTTCAGGGGTAAAAATGTGACATAATCCAAGAATTGGCCTATCCTGAAGTATGGCAGAAAAATTACGGCAAACGGTGGCCTGGGCAGGTTGTCCGGCAAGAAAATATCCCCATATCTGCAAAAATTATGCAGTGCGGGCGCGTGTAACATATCTCCTCGGATGGGATATACCGGTAGATGTTCCCGATTGACGCTGCATAGGCCCAATCCAGCCTGCCTTCCGTGAATAAAGTACGGTATATTTTCGTAACCGGCGGGGTTGCAAGCTCACTTGGTAAAGGTGTATCTATTGCGTCGATCGGTGCGCTGCTCGAAGCCCGGGAGTTCAAGGTAACCATACAAAAGATGGATCCCTATATTAACGTCGATCCGGGTACCATGAGCCCTTTTCAGCACGGCGAAGTCTATGTGACTGAAGACGGGGCAGAAACTGACCTTGACCTGGGCTACTATGAACGCTTCACTTCGGCGCGGCTCTCACGAGAAAATTCCGTTTCGACCGGCCAGATCTATTACAGCGTAATACAGCGCGAACGCCGCGGAGAATATCTGGGGCGCACGGTACAGGTTATCCCCCACATCACCAATGAAATAAAAAATCGCATTCTTACCCTGAAAAAAACAAACCCCGATGTGGATTTCATTTTAGTTGAAATCGGTGGCACCGTTGGGGATATCGAATCGGTTCCCTTTCTCGAAGCCATCCGCCAGTTTCGTTTAGATGCCGGCACGGAAAACACCATGTTCATTCACCTGACGCTGGTACCCTCAATCACTGTGGCCGGCGAAATCAAGACGAAACCTACCCAGCACTCGGTAAAAGAACTGCTAAAGCAAGGCATCCAACCCGATCTGTTGATCTGCCGCGCGGCGAACCTGCTCGAACCAGATGTGAAAGAAAAAATTTCATTGTTCTGTAACGTTAAGAAAGAGCGGGTCATTTCAGCGCCCGATATCGAAAGCTCAATTTATGAGATTCCGGTCATCTATCATAATGAAGGACTTGATAATGAGATAATCAGATACTTCAGACTGGAGGAACGATCGCCACTGTTTTTTGAAATCATGAACCCAACCTTGGCGAAATGGGAAAATCTTGTTAGTACGCTGAAACACCCACGAGGGCGCGTAAGGATTGCTCTAATTGGCAAGTACATGCAACTCTCCGATGCTTATCGCAGTCTCTACGAAGCCCTGCAACACGGTGGCTTGGCAAATTACCTGCATGTAGAAATGGATAAAATCGATTCAGAAACCATCACCGAAGAAAATGTCGGCGAAATCCTCAAAGATGCACAGGGGATATTGGTTCCGGGCGGCTTCGGCGAACGCGGCGTATCTGGTAAACTCGCGGCCATTCGCTACGCCAGAGAAAATAAAATTCCCTATTTTGGCATCTGCCTGGGAATGCAGACAGCGGTGATTGAATTTGCTCGCAACGTTGCCGGTCTCAAAATGGCAAACTCAACCGAGTTTGATAGTGACACCGAGCACCCGGTAATCAGTCTCATGGAAGAACAAGTCAGCATTACTGACAAGGGCGGCACCATGCGCTTGGGCGCCTACCCCTGTGTGCTCAAACCAGGTTCGCTTATTGAAGAGGCATATCAGAAATCTGAAATTTATGAGCGCCACCGCCATCGTTATGAATTCACCAACCGTTACCGTAACCAGCTCGAGGCCTCCGGTTTAGTTATCTCTGGCACTTCACCCGACGGTGAGCTGGTAGAGACTATCGAGCTGCCACGCCATACCCACCCCTGGTTCGTAGCCGTGCAATACCACCCTGAATTTAAATCAAAGCCGCTTGACCCGCACCCTCTGTTTATCAAATTCATCGAAAAGTCTGCGCAGGTCCGTCGCTGACGCGGATGTAATTTGCCATGACTGCCTTTTCCGACGACGAGTGCTTGTTTGCCGAAGAACATCGGCCCCTTTGGGCAAGGTTACGTCCTGATTCTTTTTCAGCTTTTGTAGATTTTTCAGGCTTGCTGGAGATCAGAGAACGATTTATAAAAAAACCATTTTCTCTACTTCTCTATGGCCAACCGGGGATCGGCAAAACTACTTTTCTCGAACTCTTGGCCCAAGAAAGCCGCCTGCCCGTGCACCAGTTGCCGGCAACATCGGTCTCTTTGGAAGAAATCAGAGCCCTGTTGAAAAAAGCCACTGGTACCATTATTATTTTTCTCGATGAAATTCACCGTTTCTCAAAAGCGCGGCAGGATTTTTTTCTCAAGCCCCTCGAAGAGGGGGAAATTATTCTGCTTGCGGCCACAACTGAATCGCCATGGTATTATTTAACGCGGCCGCTGTTGAGTAGAATCACGGTAAAGGAAATCCATCCCCCACCCTTAGAAAAATTCAAAGAAATTATTAAAAACTCATGGCAGCAAGCTAACTTGCCGCCCTGGCCCGATATCATCTTGCAGGCAATATGTGAACGGGTCTGGCCCGATTTTAGAAAAGTTTACCAGACGCTGGAATACCTGCAGCCCTTTCTGCTGACGAACCGTTCAGAAAAAGAAATTGCGGCGCGGCTTGAAGAGTATTTTCGCGAAAACCGTCACGCTCTGAAAAACGCTGTTTCCGAAGAATATGATCTGCTAAGCGCGTTTATCAAATCGGTGCGCGGCAGTGCAGTTAACGCAGCGTTACTCTACTTGGCGCAAATGCTCCATATCGGCGTGGACGTCACTACGATTGCCCGCCGGCTGGTAATTCTCGCGGCAGAAGATATCGGTCTTGCCAACTCTCAAGCTCTTGTCTTAGCACAGGCCGGTCTGGCGGCCATTGAGAGAATCGGCATGCCTGAAGCGCGAATCATCTTATCTGAAGTTACAATCTATCTTGCCGCGTCGCCTAAAAGTAACAGCGCTTACAACGCCATAAATAAAGCTCTGGATTATGTCGAAAAACATCCGGTTACCGCGCCAGGGCACATTTGTAACAATTCTCCTGACATTCGGGATTACAAATATCCACATGATTACCGCGGCTTCGTCAGACAAAATTACTGGCCACTTAATTCAAAAGAGGAAAATTTCTATGATCCTTACCTGCCCGATGAAACTATTTTTCCCAATTCTATGGAGCCGCGCATCATGGAGCAACTGCGCAGACTAAAAGAGGATGAATCAAAATGAAGATGCCATCGCTGAGAAATATTATCCGACAGTTTACCTGGCTAGCTGTGCTGCTGGCAATCGCCGGCGCCTTTGCATTTCCCGAACCGGGCGGCACACTGTTAAAACCCTATGTCGTTTATTTTCTGATGACGCTGATGTTTCTCGGCAGTCTGGATATTGAGTACAGCGCGATAAAGCAGAATCTCAAAGACGGTAAAAAACTGCTGCTGTTACTCGCTTCAGTACATTTGGCTACAATTATTCCCCTATTGGCATTTCGTTCTTTTTTCACTCCGGAAATTTATCTGGGCTTTGTTATGATCGCTGTTACCGCCTCTGGTATGAGCAATGTTTTCTTCAGTCACTTGATTGGCGGCAATGCCGGCAAAGCCCTGGTTCTGGTATCTCTATCCAACCTGCTTAGCCCGCTAATTGTGCCGTTATTAGTAAAAATTTTTGCCGGAGCTGAAGTCTCGTTCAACTACTTGGAAATGACTTTTACCATGGCGAAATTGGTTATGATACCATTACTATTGGCCCGCATTGTTACCTGGCTCAAATTAAAACCTCTGGTAAAACACTGGAGTCCCTACCTTTCTTTCGGCGCAATGACTCTGCTGATATATGGCGTCATTGCTCCTGTGGTCGGAATTATTCTCAATAATCTGGTTCTCTCGGTCACGATCGGGCTGCTGGGATTTCTCTTTATGAATCTAACCTTTCTATTAGGCTGGAAAATCGGCAGCGACAAGCCCGAGAAGATTACTTACAGTCTGTCGGTCAGTTTTAAGAACTTTACCATGGCTATTGTTCTGTGCCAGTCACTGTTTTCGCCTCTGGCGGCGCTGCCTGCCATCATTTATTCCGTGATCAGCAATTTTATGTTAGCCCCAATCCAAATGTATTATCTCTTTCGTCGCCGGGAATAATAAGTTATTTTATCAATTTATTTTCTACTTTAACTTCCCTGGTAATTGGCAACCTTACGGGGATCGAGTAGCGACGGGTCGCTTTCCCGCTGAAAACGTACCAAGTTGAACCGGTCAACCAGCTTATTTTTCAGCAGGTTTTGCTACTCCAGCGAACCACGCTTACCAAAGTACTCAAAAAATTAAAATTTGTCTTTATTCAAGAAGCAAGATTAGTCTATTCAATGATTCGCTTCGGCAGGGGAATCTGCGCCCCGGCTGTCATGCTTTCTTTAGTGCGGGCTATGGTTGTCTTAATAGCGTTGTGCAAAAATTCTCTGACATTGTAATTATCTTAAGAGAAGAACAACAATATCCCTGAGTTAGTCAAACACAGTTGGCTTGATGAGTTTTTCGATATACTGGTCTTGGGTCATGTTCTGTGCTTTTGCGCGCAAGCTGGTTCCGTCCCCGTCGAGAATATCCCGTATAATGATCCAGCTTCTGCAGCAGATTACGCAGAGCGAATTGGCTCCCGAACTGAAATACCATAGCTTCGGTTCTTATTTTACCGCCGGTACAGAAAGTCCAGGCCCGGCGCCCATCGGTATCGAAACCATAAAAATAACCGTTATCGGCCCCAAGCAGATAGTCGTTTTTTCAGATATACAAGGGCGGGGTGGATGGCCTGATTGACCGGGAAACGCCACCGTTTAGAAATTTCACCGCCACCAAACTGAAACGCGGTCGTGACCTTCTCTTCACTGCCATGTAAAGGTTGCCCCCCGAAACCGCTGGTGAACAGGCAACCCCATTGAGCGGCTGGAAGCAGAGCTGCCCTGGTCTTTGTCTGCCGAGTTGTGCCAGGAATCAAAGCATAGATCCCCGCTAAAAAAGAAGCAACAACCAGCGAATTGCCTGAAATTACTGGTTCGGCAAAAATACTTTTAAGCGAGGGCCTTCTGCCAGACCACGGCCGTTTTCTCGCCGCCCGCTGCCAGCTCTTAGAGGTCCCCAAAAGCGACAATTTTTTTTCGCGGGTGGTAACATAGGCCATGTGCTCAGAGAGGGTAGGCGTCTTGGGGATTTTTCCTCTGATCGTGAACTGCGACGCAAAGATGACTTCATCCCCCTGTATGAACAGGCTGGTATGCCCATTGCGCCCGCCCCAAGAATACCGGGCCGGCAAACAAGACTGCAGACATTTTGAGCCGTAATTTATCTTAACCTCAGTTGGTTGCTTTCTCTTCCGTTATGGCTGCCTGCTCAAACTCGCCAATATATATATCGGCGCCTCAAATCTAATTATTGAAGAGAAACTGTGCCATAAAATGTTTTACTAAAAACTACCGGTAGGTTTTTCCCACCAGAAACCGCGCAATAGTAAGGGGGATGGCACGCCATCTGGACAAACTGTTGACCACCTGTAAGTATTTTTGCATATTTACTTTGCATGTTGCATACTTTTCACAACCCGCTGGTTGCCCTACATGAAATCACTCTCAGCTTACTTTCTGAACAAAATAGTGATAAATTATTAAATGCCATTTTAGACCAAGCCATTGAGTTTACAAAATCAGATTCAGGCTCCATTGCTCTGCTAAACGAAAACCGCAAGTACCTCGAAATTAAAGCCCACCGGGGCTTAAGCCATGATGTCAGCGAAAAGGTTAAGCTGAAACTCGGCGAAGGCGTCACTGGTCGTTGTATCTTGACCGGCAAAACCCGCAATGTCGGCGATACCCGGCAAGACCCGCACTATATCGAAGTGCGACCGGATATCCGCAGCGAACTGGCCGTACCCCTCAAAGTGGGCTCTAAGAGTTTCGGTGTCATCTCAGTTGACTCATCACGCCTGCAGGCTTTCAACCGGGAGCACGAAGAGTACATCGAACTGCTGGCCAGTTACGCTGCGCAGATCTTGACAAACCACCAGGCGCTGACCAACCTTTCACACCGCACTGAAATTCTCGAAGCCCTGCTGGAGATCAGCTCTTACATCGGCAAAAATCCTGACTTTGAAACTACATTCAAAGAAATCATGAACCTTCTGGGTAAAAAAATCGGCTTACACCGCGGTGCCGTCTTTTTGATCGATGAGATTTCTAATGAATTATACTTAGTCGCCTCAGCAGGATATACTGACGAAGAAAAACAAAAGGCACGCTACTCCATCGGCGAAGGTATCACCGGGAGCGTCTTTAAAGATAATAAATTCATCTCCATTCCCGATATCGCACAGGATCACAACTTTCTCAATAAAACCGGCCACCAGCGCGACGACGGACAGATCATGAGTTTTTTTGCAGCTCCCGTTAGGCTCAACAGTGAAGTGCGCGGGGTTTTCAGCATGGAAGTGCCTTATCGTTCGCAGTCTTATTTTGAAGACTACCAGTTTCTGGTACAGATCACCACCTCGCTGTTCGGCCAGGCGCTGCGCATCCAGCAGCTCATTGACGAAAAAAGCAGTGAAGTCCGCAGCGAAAATATCGCTCTTAAGCGTCAACTCTACAAAGATTATGGCTTCAATAATCTAATCGGTGCCTCGCCCAAGATGACAGCACTGTTTGAAAAAATGCGCATGGCTGCCGATACCGCCAGCTCAGTTCTGCTTATCGGAGAATCCGGCACTGGGAAAGAGATGATCGCTACCGCACTGCACCAGAATAGCATCCGACGCGATGAAACCATGGTCAAGCTCAACTGTGCCGCAATTCCCGCCGACCTGCTCGAAAGCGAATTGTTCGGTTACGTTAAGGGCGCTTTTACCGGAGCAAATGAAGATCGTAAGGGTCGGGTTCTCGCTGCCCATAAAGGCACACTGTTTCTCGATGAAATTGGCGAAATGGATTATCGCCTGCAATCCAAATTACTGCGCGTACTCCAAGAAAAAGAATTTTCGCCATTAGGCAGTAACAAAGTTTACAAGGTGGATGTACGTATCATCGCAGCAACGAATGCCAATCTCGAGAAACTAATTGAAGAAAAAAAATTCCGCGAAGATCTCTACTACCGTCTGAATGTCATCCGTCTGGATATACCGCCGCTGCGCGAAAGGAAAGAAGACATTCCCCTGTTAGTTCAGCACCTAACGGAAAAAATAGCCGCCGCCAACCGCAAAAAAATTAAGGGACTCACTCCCGCAGCAATTCAGCGCTTGTTAGAATATGACTTCCCCGGCAACGTACGTGAATTAGAAAATATTCTCGAAAGAGCCATTGTTCTGACAGATCGCAACCAAATTGACGCATCTGATCTTTTATTACCTGAGACAAAAACGCTCGAGGCAAAAGCAACCGTTAGCCAGAATCAAGAAACAGCTTTGCAACCCGTGAGCGCAACCGATAAGAATTTCAACATCCGCAGTTGGGTGCGCGCCCAGTTGCAGACAGTAACAGAGGGGGATGTCAGATATGCAGTAATTTCACGCATTGAGAAAGAATTGATTTCCCTGGTATTGCAAAATAACCTGTTCAATAAAACCAAAACGGCTAAAATTCTGGGCATCAACAGACTGACCCTGGATCGCAAAATTGAAGAGTATAAAATTTTAGAAGACTTTCGCGAAACTTGAAACGCTGCCAACTGAATCATTACCTCGAATTGCCGCGAAAAATTTCATTTTGCAGCTTTTCAAGACGGGCTCGGATCTTGCGATACCCTGAAGACATCGACAGAAAGAGAATTGATGTCAACACGCCAAACAACGCTGACAGTAATATAACAAACATTAGGGGAACCCGGTATGTAATCAAAAAAAATTTGAGTTCGACTTCCTGCATATTAGAAAGCAGCAGAATACAGAAGGCTACAAAGCCTATTGCTGTCAGAGAAAGTCGGGTCTGCATCTGCTGCTGCCGCTCAGCATGACGCCGCCAGCCTCATATCTGGGTCGTGTTGGCACTGCCGCACATCGGGCAATACTGCACCCGGTCGGTGTCTTCATCATCTTCGTCGATTAGAATTTCCCAACGGTAATCACAATCTTCACAGGCAAAGCTAATGTAAACTTCGCTGGATTCTTCGTCCTCTTCGTCAAATTCATCTTCATCTTCATCACTGATCTCGTCATCGCCCCGAGCCAGTAATCTTTCTTGCAGGGAATTGCGCTCCATCTTATTCTCCTTCAGGTATCTCTGTTTCTGACTTACCGTTTTGCAGGTGAAGTTGACCCTACCAACTGTTTCAAAATGTCAAGAATTTTAACGGTAAAAAAAACAGCGGCTTTCTTGAGAAAATTCTTAATCGCGCTCTTCGCCGCGTACCAGAGACCAGAGGCCAGCGAATATTCCACCGGCAAGCGATAGCAGGGCGAGTAATGGCATTCCTGTTAAACCCAGAAAACTCTGCACGACTGGTCCCGGCACGCCCTCGGTAACGGTAAAAATAGCGCCTGACACCAGCAATACGGCGGAAAAAACCGGCAAATAGTCTTTCTTTTTCTGAATTTTTTCGTTTGCCTTGGCTTCCAGAAATTCTACCTGAAACTTGCCATTAGAGACCACTTCCGTTGTCTTCAGTATGGTACGGGGCAGATTTTCCAGAAATTCCAGATAATCGGGTAAGGCGCGCAATAGGGATTTTCCGAAACGCACCGGAGAGAGCTGTTCCTGAAAAATCTTTTCCATCATGGGACGCGAGACCTCAGAGAGATCCATATTGGGATCAAGGATAGCGCCCACCGCTTCAATAGTAATAATTGCTTTCGATGAGAGTACCAGATCACCATGAAAATAGAGCTGGTGTCTAGCGCCGATATTCATGGTATCAAAGATTAGGCGCCCAAGGGAATATTCCTTAAAATTAGCTCCCGACCAATTTTTAATCGCTTCGGCTAACTCCCGGCGAAAGCCTGCTTCATCGGCATGGGGACCTCGCTCCGTTAGGTTCACCAGATACTTAGTAGCGTACTCAAATTCCTTAATTACCATGAAATAGTAATACAGAAACATATTGCGCCGGGTTTCTGGGGCAAAGGAGCCAATCATGCCTAAATCAATAAAACAAATCTTATTGCGATCGACAATCATCATATTCCCGGGGTGTGGATCTCCGTGGAAGAAACCATCCACAAATAGCATTTTCATAATGGCCTTGGCGCCAATTGCCGCAATTTTGGGGCCATTGATGCCGAGATTTTTCAGTTTTTTGCTGTCATCGGGTTTTAATCCATCGATACATTCCATGGTGAGAACGCGCCGGGAAGTATAATCCCAGTAAATTCTGGGGAAAATAACGTCGTTATGATCGGCAAAATTCTGCCGGAATATATCGGCATGCTTGCCTTCCTGGGTAAAGTCCAGCTCACGCATGGTATAACTGGCGAACTCTTCGACGAAATGCGCTGGACGATATTCGCGCAGACCGGGGATTTTTTCCATGAGAGCGGCTAACCGCCGCATGATGTTGATATCGTCAACAATCAAGCGCTGGATACCAGGACGTTGCACTTTGACGACAACGCGCTCGCCAGTTTTCAGTCGGGCAAAATGAGCCTGCGCCAGAGAAGCCGCCGCAATGGGTTCTGGATTAAACTCAGCATAGATCATGTTAAGCGGCAGATTAAATTCCGACTCGATTACCCTCTTTACTTCGGCAAACGAAATTGGCGGCACCTGACTTTGCAGTTTGCGCAATTCCCGGGTTATGCGCTCCGGTAACATATCTTCTCGCAGTGACAGAATCTGCCCCAGCTTGACATACGTCGGCCCCAATCTTTCAAGCGTGCGGCGGAACTGTACCGGGAAAGGTGCGGCAGTTTTCTGGCGGCGCAAGATACGTCGGATTATCCCAGCCGCTAATCTTTTCTTAAAGCTACGATGACCAAGTCCGCGCTGCTGGTAAAGACGAGCGACAAATACATCGAGTGCTAAATCAATGACGGCATTGTTAACTGCCATAGCCCGGCGCAACTCGTTGTAAAATTTAATGGCCATATCCGACAGTGCATCCTCCTCCGTTGAGCGACCCTGTCAATCATTATAGATGCTGCCGCGCAGCGCATCCGCCCAAGCAATCCACCGAAGGGATGACTAACAAGCCCTCTGTAGGGGGCTTGTTAGTTACTAAAAAGTTAAATTATGTCCCATGGGGGATGGTTTTCCTGATGTGGAATTCCCCATCAGTTCAGGAATTCCTGAACGGGGGATGGTATCATCCCCCCGTAGGGCTTGTTAGTTACTAAAAAGTTAAATTATGTCCCATGGGGGATGGTTTTCCTGATGTGGAATTCCCCATCGGTTCAGGAATTCCTGAACGGGGGATGGTATCACCCCCCCGCGCTGGCTTGTTAGTGACTCAAAAAAAATGCATTATGTCGCCTGGAGATGGTTTTCTTGATGTGGAATTCCCCATCGGTTCAGGAATTCTAAGAACAGCAAGCCCTACAGCTTATTATCCCCCGCAGGGGGGTTTTTAGGCCCCTGAGCGAGGTTGAGGCTTTGGCTTACAAATT
>CALHRC010000044.1 GCA_938038265.1 uncultured bacterium | reverse complement strand
CAAAAACCATCCCCCTTAGCGACATAATCTTGTTCTTTAGTAACTAACACAGCCCCTGTGGGGGGGGTCAAATTTGCCGCTAAGGAAGGCTCCGGGTTTTGTAGCAGGCCGGTTCCGTTGCAGTAAAATAGGTAATTTTTTTGGCCCCACATAACAGCAAGGAACATATTACTGTAGCGATTGGCGGGCGTTACCCCCTATCGTACTAAATTGTGTGAGAGGACACCCTATGAAAAAAATCCTGCAGTTAGCAATCGTGATTGCTGTCACAGCAGGGTCAGTTGCGGCACAAACCGTAGCTGAACTGTTCCAAAAACCCGCCGCCATCGGCGACTCGCTCTCCCAGGGGTTCTTCGGGGTAACCGTGGAACCTAAGACGCAGGCTTGGGCCTATCCTGTGCTGGTAGCAAAGCAGGCTGGCTCGAACCTGTATTACAATGAGCTGAAAGGCCCCTATGTAAATCTGGAAGACGTGCTTAAAGGTGACTGTGGTGTGATTTGTATTGGCGCTGCCATCATTGGCGGTAACGGACGCACCTACTCTCTGCCTACCCATGCCGGTATTACTGGCGCCGAGTACACGAGTGTACTGCGTACAAGCGGAAAGTGTGAAGATATTACGGCAACCAAGTGGGTAAAAGAATGGTACTGGAAAAATTGGTACACCTATACCTACCGCTGGGTACAGGTGCCTGATTGCAAAGAACCAGATAAATTCCATCGCTTTGGCCTGCGTGATGCGGGTACCCAAATGCAGATTGTCGAAAAAAATCGCCCCACCTTCCTGTTTGGTACCGCCGGAGCAAATCACGTTCTCTGCACTGCGCTGCACACCAATCTTTCTTGCTTAGACGAAGCCCGTTTTCGCCGCGACATTGCGGAGACCATGCGTCGGGCTCGTGCTTTAGGAACGATCCGGGGCGGCGTGTTGTTCACTATCCCGAACGTAACGGCTATCTCATATCTGGAACCGTACACTGACCCACAAGGCAGAGCTAATTACACTGGCTTGAAACCTTTCTACCGTCGTTCCGTTTCAGATCCTAATCAGGTACTTGATGCGAACGAGGTAAGAACCATTGAAAGCTTTTTAGCAATGCTCAACAATGAGATTAAAATTCAGGCTGCCGCCAACGGTTATGCAGTTGCTGACCTGCGTGTCATCTTTGACAACGTAAAAGCAAATGGCCGTCTAATCCGTAGCAGTAGTGGTTACTCACCAGGCTTAGCTCGGGCAAACTGGCCATTGCCAGGCAAACCGGGGGTCTTTGGTTTAGATGGTGTGCATCCTAATCGTTATGGACATGCAGTGATGGCCAATGAGTTGATTGATGCCATCAATGCCCGTTATCGGGTAAACATCCCAAAAGTTGATGAATATTCAGCTTGGTTTTACGATTCTCTCAATCGTAACCCGGTGGATATGAAAAACTTTTTGGATCACACTATTATCGGACAAGTTATTACTTGGCTGATTTCAGTATTTACCTGAGATGTTCGGTGCCGCCGGCAGTTGTGCCGGCGGCTCTTTTGTTTGACAATCCCCCTCTATTTAGCAGAGTAACGTATGAACCTCATTGAGCGCTACCGTCTATCTGCTGTCGTGGTTTTTATTGTTCTGATTTTCTCGTTATTTTACATTATTTTTTCTGACGAGGGTAATGAAACCAAAAAGGAGCAAATTGCCTCGGCCAAACAGAAACAAACTGAAACTGCTGAAAATTTTTCTTTTTTTGTTCCCCCAGATTGGCAATACCAGGAAGCACCCAACCCAGACCAGACTGTCGAATCCTTTCTGAAATCTCGCGAGTTGTGGCCCGATATTGGTAACCGCCAACCTACCGAAGAACACCGGGAAAAAATCCGCCGCGAGTGGCAAGAATTTGCTGCCCGCCACCCCGACAATTTATTTATTCCCAATGAATTTAAAAACCTAAGTCCGGCACAAATAGCTGCCATCCGCCGTGATAATGATTTAGCGGGGGATCGTGCAGCCCAACAGGCGGCTTTTGCTGCCCGGGAAAAATACCGCCCACCAGGTGAAAATCCACCAGAAAGTGAACTCCCCCCCCCTAACCCAGCAGAACAGCGTGCTTGGCTTGACTACAAAATTCGAGAAACCCGCTCCGTTATTGAAGTGATTGATTATTTTATTGAAAAAGGGGATCCTGACAGTGCACAACAAGCGGAAGCCCTGAGGGACTTAGCCCGTCTAAAAAAGGAACTAAACGGATATGAAAAAGCCTATGCAGAAATTCCAAAACAATAAAAAATTTATTGTGGTGATCACAGCGCTGCAACTTGCTATATTCTGCGGCCCACCAAAACCTGAATATTTGCCTGTTCCCCCGGAGGAAAACAATCCTACTGTTGGGGAGGTACGCGCTCGCTTACAATCTGCCGATGCCGTAGAGCGAGGGATGGCGGCAGCCGAAGTGCTACGCTATTCTTATCGCGAATTAACGGATGACCTATTAAAAATTTTACAACATGATCCATCCGACAATACCCGCACGGCAGCCGCCGTGGCTCTTGGCGCTTTAGGTGAACAAAAGGCAGGCCAATTCATTGTAAAGCTACTAAGAGAAAACAGAGGTCACTTGGATCTATTGGTAGAAGCTTTAGGTGAGTTAAAAAATCCAGCTCATGGAGCAGCAGCCGTGCCACTTTTGGTTCATGAAAATACCATGACCCGCCTTAAAGCAGCCGAGGCGTTGGGTAAAATGAAGGCTTTAGCACAAGGGGCAGCGATCCTCTCCCAAGCACAAAAACAACAAAGCCCCGATATTATCGAGGCGCATATCATCGCTCTTGGAAACATCACCTACCGGCCAGCAGAAAACTTTATCATAACGAAAGTTACAGAAAACCCACAATCTACGGTAGCGGCGGCCGGTCTTTTGGCACTGGGTAAATTCAAAAGTCGTAAAGCCATTCCTCTGTTCCTAAAAATGATGGAAAGCAGTGATGCTAAACTACAAGAAAATGCAGCAAATGCACTGCGCAATATACCTGACCCAAGCAGTGCGGAGGGTTTGTTTAAGTTATTTAAAACTAACGCAGGTGACACAGGCCTTCTGGCTATTGATATTCTCGCTGATTATCCTGCTAACCTCACCCTAACGCAAGCACGTGCCTTACTCAATGGGGAACAAAAGCAGCTTCATGCTGGTGCTGCTTTTATACTTGGCAAATTGAAAGACAGGGAATCCCGTGAAAGGATTGAAATTGTTTTGCGCGACACCCAAACCCCAAATAGGGAAATGGTAGCTCGTGCTTTAGGCTACTTAAATGAGAAAGCAAGTATTCCTGTATTACGAGAAGTGGCACGCGAAAAAGAAGGCCAAGCCCGCTATGGCGCTATCTGGTCTTTAGGGATTATGGAAGCACGCGAGGCCCTGCCGGAAATCCGTGCGGCAGTTTCTTCTGCGGATAGGCAATTGGCGGCATATGGCTTAGAG
>CALHRC010000043.1 GCA_938038265.1 uncultured bacterium | reverse complement strand
GCTTTGTTAGTTACTAAAGAACGAGATTATGTCGCTAAAGGGGGATGGTTTTTGGGTGGGGAATTTCTCTTTGGGTATGAAAATCCATAACCTTGTTCCTTAGAATTCTTGAACTTCAAGAAGGTGAGCTGGCGCGCTGCGGCCATTGAAGTTAGCCTGCGAGGGATTGCCTGGGTGCTTAACCGGCTACTACCCCTTATTCTTCTTGACGGGCCGGTTTCAGGCCGTGAGTCCATCCCCCATGAGCTGGGAACAGATACAAAAAGACGCGCTGGCTGCACGCAAGAACAGGGAGAGCGAAAAGGCGACCCTGCTGACCACCATTATTGCGCAGGTAAAGACCATGGCGATTGATGACGGCCACCGGGCGGCGACGGATGCCGATCTACAGAAAGTGATTCGCCAGTTTCTCAAAGGCATTCAGGAAAACCTGAACCTGGCCGCGCAAGGCAAACTGAGTGCTGAGAACAAGGCGAAAAGTGAGGCTGAAAAGGCGATTCTCGAGAGCTATTTGCCCAAACAACTCACTGCCGACGAACTGAAAGAGTTGATAAAAAAATCAGGCGCTGCCAACCTGGGTGAAGCGATGAAATATCTCAAAGAAAATTACGATGGCCAGTACGACGGCAAGACGGCGGCATTAGTTGCTAAAGAAGTGTTGGGCTCAACATAAATCCTGGACATACCCCCGTGGGTATAGTATTATCTGGTTATGGCAAAGAACATCAGCGAACAGGAATTTAACAGCGAAGTATTACAGGCTTCAAAACAAGTGCCGGTATTAGTGGATTTTTGGGCCGAGTGGTGCGGGCCCTGCCGGGTGTTGGGGCCGATTCTGGATAAGATTGGCGATGAATACCGCGATAAGCTCAAGGTGGTGAAGGTCAACACTGAGCAGAACCAGCAGCTTGCCTTACAATACCGCATACAAAGTATTCCTGCGGTCAAATTATTTATGGATGGTCGGGTAGTTGGCGAATTTGTGGGTGCTTTACCCGAAGCTTCGGTTAAGGCGTTTCTCGCCGAGCACCTGCCCAACCCTCATTTAGATGCAGCCCGGGCCAAAATCCAGACAGGTGATGCTCCAGGGGCGCTCCATGAAATCCGCGCAGCCGGGCCGTCGCTGAAAGCCGATGAAGTGATCTGGCAGTGGCTGGTTGCTTTTGCCAATCATAAGGAGATAACCGATGCTACCTTAATTTCGGTGGTACAACTGATTTCGCCCTATGGCAGCCCTTTTTCTGACCGGCGTAATGCCATTCTCGAACAGTTGCAGCAGGGGGGGGATGGAGCTGCTGCTGCCCGGGCTATGTTGGCTGGTGGGCACGATCACCAGATCCAAACCCTACTTTCTTTGCTGGAAAAGGCAACCTCATCTGATGAAAAGAATTCCCTGCGCGAACAGTTAGTTAGAATCTTTACTGCATTAGGCCAGCAAGACCCCAAAATAGCCGAATACCGCAAGAGAATGGCGCGGCTGCTTTACTAAAGTGGGGCTGCAGGTAAGCACCTAATAAATCCCCACTTTGTCTTAAGTTACTATAGAATTTTATTGCATAGTTCAGGAATTCCTGAACTTAAGAGGTTGTGGGTGCTGTTGTTCCTGCCATAGGGATTGCTTAGAAGGTTATGGCGTACGCCGGCAGTGACTCCTTAAAATCCTTGACGGGCTGTAGCTTGAGCTGCCTAATTGTCGGCACGGAATCCTGTCGCTGGCCAAGCTGGCCGTGATAACAACGCTTCCGTAAATCTGCAAATCGAGGTACACATGAACGCACTGCCGATTATCTATGTGCTTGCCATACTTTCAATTTTGGTGGCGGTCTATTATGCTGCCATGGTTCTAAGGGTCAAATTAGCCGGGGAAGCCGGTGAAACGAAAAGGTTAATTGAAATCTCTGATGCCATTTCTGAGGGCGCCATGGCTTTTCTTGCCCGAGAATACAAGGTGATTGGACTTTTTGTTCTCATCATGTCTGTTTTGATTTTTTTGCTACTGGATAATGATAAGACAGTAACCTTTAATGAAGGTCTCTATACAGCGGCGGCCTTTATCTTTGGGGCAGTGATATCCTCTACTTCTGGTTATATTGGAATGCGTATTGCCACTGTCGGTAATGTCAGAACTGCTTACATTGCAAAATCTTCTTTTAGTAAAGCTTTTAATGTAGCTTTTAACAGTGGGGCGGTGATGGGCTTTGGTTTAGTTGGTCTGGCTATTTTAGGGATGGCAATCCTCTATACAGTGATCCGCGGTCTCGGCAATGATGTTGAGGTACATATACTTATGGAATGCTTGGCTGGCTTTGGTCTCGGTGGCTCGGCTGTCGCTCTGTTTGGTCGGGTTGGTGGCGGGATCTACACCAAAGCTGCGGATGTCGGTGCCGACCTTGTTGGTAAAGTGGAAAAAGGTATTCCGGAAGATGATCCGCGTAACCCTGCGGTCATTGCTGACAACGTGGGCGATAACGTGGGGGATATTGCCGGCATGGGTTCTGACCTGTTCGGATCTGTGGCTGAAGCTACCAGTGCGGCGCTGGTCATCGGGGGTACTGCTGCGGCTCTCGCCAACAATGAAAACTTCCTGCTCTATCCTCTGCTGATCTCCGCAATTGGTGTACCGGTCTCTTTTATTACCACGCTGTTTGCCCGCGTAAAGGAAAACGGCAATGTTGAGCGCACTCTGAAAATCCAGCTGTGGCTCTCTACTTTCTTAATGGCGATTGTGATGTATTTTGCCTCCAATGTCTTTTTGCCCAATTCCTTCAATCTAGGTGGCCAGGAAATTACCAAGTGGAATGTCTATACCTCTCTGGTGTTGGGTCTTTTCTCTGGAATGTTGATTGGCTGGGTTACCGAATATTATACTTCGCACAGCTATGCACCTACCCGTGAAGTGGCCGGCGCTTCGCAGACTGGCGCGGCTACCAATATTATCTATGGTCTGGCCCTGGGCTATCACAGCGCCATGGTACCGGTCATTCTGCTGATCCTTACCATTGTAGTATCCAATATTTTAGCGGGGATGTTTGGTATTGCCATTGCCGCTCTGGGGATGCTTTCAACCATCGCTGTTGGTCTGACGATCGATGCTTATGGTCCGGTTTCAGATAATGCGGGAGGTATTGCTGAAATGGCTGA
>CALHRC010000042.1 GCA_938038265.1 uncultured bacterium | reverse complement strand
GCTTTATCCATTTTGAAGACGACTTCACGCTGTAAGGTCGAAGTGGAGTTGTAGAGATGTACAATGGCCCGCTTTGCCCCTTTGAGGGCTTCAAAAGTTTTCAAAATAAGGTGCTCTCTTGCCTGTGTCAATACCTGTATGGTGACATCCTCGGGGATCAGGTTTTTTTCGATAATATACCTTAAAAATTTAAACTCTACCTCAGCTGCTGCCGGGAAACCAACCTCAATGTGTTTAAAGCCGACATCGATGAGGGTCTGAAAAAATTCCAGTTTCTCTTGGATATTCATGGGATAGATGAGTGCCTGGTTGCCGTCGCGTAAATCCACGCTGCACCAGAGAGGCGCTTTGGTGATTTCATTATCGGGCCAGGTGCGATCTGTGAGTTTTATTGGCCGGTAGGGATGGTATTTGCGAACTGTTTCGGGTCTCATGGTCTGCTCCTTTGCAAGTTTATTTTAGCCACAGGCTGTAAAGTGGAATGCCGCTTTGGCGGCCTAAACATTCTTAGCCCTGGCGGGCTAGCAGACCGTTTGGTAGAAGAGAAACAAAGGTGACAGAATAAGCTGTCATATTAATATAATATTAAAAACCGCTCTGTTTGGCTAAAAATATTGTTTACCGTGTGGTTCGGATTGTGTAGGATTGGCCGCTTGTGGTTAAGCTGTGAGGGTTACTGGGGAGCGCTCGCCACTTAGGGCGATAACCGCTGTGGTGCCCCGCAGGGGGAACTAAAAAGCTTAAATTATGTCTCTTGGGGGATGTTTTTGATGGGGAATTCCCCATCTGTTAAGGAATTCCTGAACAGGATTTTTCGCATGTACTATAGAATTCGATACTTTGTTCAGGAATCCTAAGAACAAGAGCAAAGCCGGGGGTAGCGGCGGGCTATAATAGGTTTGAGGGTGATTAAGGAACAGATGATCTTTTACGCTTGTCAGGCTATCTCGTCTATGGACTCTGCCAATGTCCTTCTGGACAGGGCAAGACACCTGTCCTTGACAACCATAGGGGGAAGAATGAAAAAAAACAACAATTATGAGCTGACCTATATTGTAGCTGATCTCAGCGCTGACCAGGCAGCTAAAGTGCATGAAGACGTAAAAGCCATGCTAACCAAGCGTGAAGCTGAGGTTACGGCTTCAGAAGAATGGGGCCATAGAAAGCTCTTCCATGAAGCGAAGCATAACCAGCGGGGGCATTTTTATTATGTCACTTTTAAAGTGGCGCCTTCTGCCATAAACACCATCACCGCCGATCTGCGGGTTATGCCCGATGTTATTAAATTTATGATTTCACGGGTTCATAGCTGATGAGTGACCTCAATCGGGTAGTTCTGGTTGGACGGCTGACTCGTGATCCGGAGCTAAAATCCACCGTTAACGGCAAGTTTTTCTGCAGGTTTTCGCTTGCTTCAAACAGAGTGTATTTTCAGCGCGACAGTAACGAGAAAAAAGAAGAAGTGGGCTACTATGATTGTATTGCCTATGGCAAACAGGCAGAAACTATCGCAAAATATCTGGGGAAAGGGCGTCGCATTGGTGTCGATGGCAGCCTCAGGTACTCTACCTGGGATGGGCCCGATGGGCAGAAACGCAGCAAGGTTGAGATCCAGGTTGAGAACTTTATGTTTCTCGATAACAAGGGCGAAAGTGGCGGGGGGATGTCGCGCAGCGAACCGACTCCTGCTGCGGACTATCCTGATGATATGAGTTATGGCGGCCCGCTAACCGATGAAGATATTCCATTCTGAAAATTACGGAGCATATAAACATGGAAGACAAAGAACGCAAAGAAATTTATTTAAAATCAGGTTCTGAATACCGCGAGGAAGATAAGCGCGTTGTCCGCAGCGCTGCTGGCAGCCGTTTTCGGCGTAAAACCTGCCGTTTCTGCGAAAACAAAGACCTACAGATTGATTACAAGCGCGTCGATATCCTGGTCAAACTGGTGAGCAATAAAGGCAAGATTCTGCCGCGTCGTCTGACAGGTACCTGTGCTTTGCACCAGCGCGCTGTGGCGAAAGCCATCAAGAAAGCCCGCATGGCCGGTTTCCTACCGTTCAACGCGCTATAAGCAATGGAAATCTTGCTCGGCTTCCCGCTAAATCTGGTTTGGGGGGCCTTGCTCATTTGGGGCTACCGACCGGGCTGGTCACAAAATATACTTCTTGCCGGCTCGGTGGTAGTATTGAGTATCGGGCTATTTTTGCCTGACCAGTATTTTTTGTCTTTTTGGTTGCCCCATGGAATGTCCACCTTGGTGGTAACCTTGGCCTTTACCTTACCGTTTTACTATCCTAAAGGCTCTCTCGAGCAGGTGCTCTCAGTTAGGCTACCATCCCGCGCCCAGTTGCGTGAGGCTATGGTGCAGGCGCCTTTTCCTGAAGACAGACAGTCGCTTTATCTAAAGATTGTCAAAGATTATTCCCTGCTGTGGAGTCATAAAGACAAAATTTTGACGGTGTGGAATACCCAGGTGCTCATTTGGCTGATGGTGGTTTGCACGGTATTGGGTTTTGGAGTTTTAGCCCAGGACTTCTTTACTGGCGAAACAGTTGCCAATTATTTGCAGCAGGCCAATGAACTGTCGCGCAGTATGTTGCCTAAAGAAGTTATTGCTGATGAATTGGCAGAGGCAAACAAGATCGCACTTAGTCTCTCGCCAGCTATGTATTTTGTGATGAGCAGTATTTTTGTGTTGTTTTATCTCTCTCTGGCGCGTCTCGTGGTGCTCCGTAAGGTGGGGATGGCGGTGCCGGTAGGGCAGCTGGTTTTGTTTCGGTTGCCTGATGTATTCATCTGGGGGGTGATAGCCATAGGAGCGATGCTGTTGGCCGTAGTTCTTGGGGAGCTGAACCAGTCGGTATTTATAATAACTTTGAACTTGATGATTATTCTGGTTTTTCTGTATTTTTTAAATGGCCTTTCCATTGTTCAGTTGTTTTTTGAAATTCGTTTACTGCCGGGTAGCTGGATATTACTGGGCATTTTTATGGCCTCTCTGTTCTGGGCGCCCTTGTTTCTGGTACTGGTGGCCGCTGTGATGATTCTGGGTTTGGGCGATTTCTTCTTCAATTTCAGAAAAAAGGCTTTACAGCCCGCCATTCTTTCAGAAAATGGTTAACTCTAAATCAATGTAGCTGAGGATTTCATGAGAGTAATCTTAAAAACCGATGTCCCCAACCTGGGGCGCGCTGGCGAAATTAAAGAAGTTAAGAATGGCTATGCCCGCAATTATTTGATCCCCCGCAATCTGGTGATGTCGGCTGATGCCCGCAGCGAAAAACAGCGCGCTTTTCTGGAGTCGGTACAAAAACGCAAGGTAGAGAAGAGAAAGAAAACTGCCGCAGAACTAGCCGCCAACCTCAATGGCAAGGAAATCCGCATTACCATGAAAACTGGCGAAGAAGGCCGTCTGTTTGGCAGTGTAACGAACATCCAGATTGCGCGTGCTCTTGAAACGGAGGGCTTTCTGGTGGATAAAAAAGCCATCCTGCTTGACGAACCAATCAAAGCTTTAGGCGAATATAACATAGCGATTAAATTTTACGAAGGGGTACAAAGTGTACTTAAAGTTTATGTGCAGGATGAAAACGGCAATACTTCCTATGTTGCCCCCGCACCGGCTGAAGCTACCCTAGAAACTCCTGCCACCGAATAAGCTAAACACCGCTTTTTGGTTGACGTAAGAGAGGCCCGCCGGCCTCTTTTTTATTGGCACATTGTATGCAACTTTTTGATGACGAAGCGGAACAGATACTGATTGGCAGTGTGCTGCAGTTTCCGTCACTCATGGATGAGGTCACTTCTGTTGTCAGACCAGACGATTTTTATTCTGAAAAGCACCGGTTGATTTTTGACGTTATTTTATCCGAGTTAGACAGCCAAAGTCAGGCGGATGCAATCCTCATCATCAATCGGCTCAAGGAAAAAAATCTGCTCGAAAAAGCGGGCAACCGCAGCTATATCATGCAGCTAACCTCTCAGGCTACCCAGGTTGGCATTACGGCCTATTGCCGGCGTGTTAAGGAACTTTCCATCAGGCGCAGTCTGCTGGCTTCCCTGCGTGAAATTGAAAAGAGTGTGGTGGATGGTGGGGTTGGAGTCGATGATCTACTTGGTGAAACAGAAAAAACGATCGCGCGAATTTCTGACCGGTACATTGCTAATAATGTCATGCACCTGCGGGAGATGGGTGCGGAATTTACTCTGTTTCTCAAGCGCCTGCAGGAAAGCAAAGGTATTACCGGTACCGCAACACATTTCAGAAAATTTGATGAACTCACCGGCGGTTTACGGGGCGGACAGATGATTGTCTTAGCGGCTCGCCCGGGCGTGGGTAAAACAACCTTTGCGCTGAATCTGGCGCAGAATATCGCAGTAAAAGAAAATAAAACCATCTTATTTTTTTCTCTGGAGATGACGCGTTTGGAGTTACTATTGCGTATGGTCTGTTCTATGGCGCGGCTCGAAACCCAGAAAATCCTGAAGGGCTATGGGAATGCTTTTGAAATAAAGCGTTTAGCTGAAACCCTCAGAGAATTAGTCCAGAAAGAAATTTATATTGATGAAAGTACTGACCTTACCAGTCTCGATTTCAAGCAACGCAGTCGTCGTCTGGCAAACAAGCTGAAAGCCGAGGGAAAACCACCTCTGGGGTTGATCGTTGTGGATTACCTGCAACTGATGACCGATAAGGGCGGGCATGACAGTCGCCAGACGGAAGTTGCGGCCATCTCCCGCTCGGTCAAGCTTATTGCCAAAGAGCTGGATGTACCGGTGTTGGCCTTATCCCAGATGAACCGCGCTATTGAGCAGCGTGGTAAAGACCCCAGACCGCAGTTATCGGACTTGCGCGAATCGGGTGCCATTGAGCAGGATGCCGATATTGTGCTATTCATTCACCGGGAAGAGATGTTTAACCCTGATACTGAAAAGAAAGGTGTCGCTGAAATTATTGTCGCTAAGCACCGCGGTGGTCCGATGGATAAATTTGAAGTGGCCTTCTTAAAAAACTTTAACCTATTCATTGATCTCGATACGACGGCTCCAGCAGAGTAAGCCGTTCAGTACAGCTTGCCTTTTTGGGAAATACTGCGTTCTTTTCGTTCTGGCAAATAATGTTTGAGTGCATACTCTCTCATCTTGGCCCGCAGCGCTTCGACTCCTTCTTTACTCATCGTGTTACCCCAGACAGCCTCAGGATATTGCTGTTGCAGTCTGGCTTTATCGTCGGGGAATACTAGATCGTCTTTGTTTAGAAACAGAATTCTGGGTTTAGCAGATAATTCAAGTCTCTCCAGTTCCGAATTGACTACTTTTAATTCATCGTCAAATTGGGAGCTTGAGGCATCCAACACAGTAATAATGACATCGGTGAAAGAGATTTCCTCTAACGTGGATGAAAAAGCTGCTACGAGTGCCGCCGGCAGGTTACGGATAAAACCCACCGTGTCTGTCGCGATGCTATAGAGAGGTCGGTATTCATGTTCGCCGAGATACACCTTGCGTGAAAAGGAATCGAGAGTGGCGAATAGCCGGTCCTCGGCAAACAGTTTATTGGCAGAGGAAGCAAGTCGGTTTAAGAGGCTGGTTTTTCCGGCATTGGTATAGCCGGTGAGAGCGAAGGTCAGTACGTCGCGGTTTTTTCGGGCATTCTCGCGGTGCTTCTTGACGATTTCAAGTTCCTGTTCAATTTTCTGCAGGCGGCGTCGGATATGGCGTCGGTCAGTTTCAAGCATGGTCTCGCCGGGGCCTCGGGTACCGATGCCGCCGCCAAGGCGTGACAATACACCGCCTAAACCTTTAAGCCGCGGCAAGATGTAGGTTAGTTGGGCATATTCGACCTGCAGGGCGGCAGCTTTGGTGCGGGCCCGCATAGCGAAAATGTCAAGAATAAGTTCAATACGTCCGATAACGCGGATTTTAAGATCTTCTTCAAGGTTGCGCAATTGGTTGGGTTTGAGGGCGACATCAGCAACTAGCAGGTTGATCTTTTCTTCTGCAATTACATTTTTCATACGGGAGCGCATGCCGCTTGAAAAGAAAAAGGCAGGATCCGGATGATTGACTTGAAAAAAAATATCGGTCATCATCGAGATGCCGGCGGTATCACAAAGCTGGTAGAGTTCGCGTAGCGATTCTTCCTGCGAATGACGATCGGGATAATTAGCCGAGCCATACTGTCCGACTAACAGAGCGGAATATACCTGGCCTTCATTTTTCTTAAGATTGTGCTGGTAAAGGGATGAGGCGTCCATGCTTTATTTGGCAAGTTTCATAAAATCTCCAGGTTGAACCCGATTCTGGCGAAACCATCCCCGGTTCATTTCAAGAGCATAGCGGGCGGGATAATCTGACGGCACGGAATCGGTACTGAAAGGAGTCAGGTCTTTAATAGAGACTATTTTTCCATTGGAATCAATATAGGCAATACTCAAAGGAATCGAAGTGTTTTTCATCCAGAAATAGAGGGGCTGTTCTCTTTCAAAAATAAATAACATGCAGTCATTGCGGCCTAGGCTTTTGCGAAACATCAAGCCGCGGTTACGGGTTGCCTCGCGATCGACAACTTCGCACTGCAGGCGGATGGCGTTTGGCGTTCCGGGCTTTAGAATTACTTCGCGGGTTGGTTGTATTGGGAGTGGTTCGCTAGCCCGGATGGCAGAAAACAGAAGTAGAAACAATAGCAGAGTCTGAAGTAGCAGTGCGACTCTATTGGGTTTACGCAGAATTATTCCCATTCAATGGTTGCAGGTGGTTTTGACGAGATGTCATAAACGACCCGGTTGACCCCCCTTACTTCATTGATGATGCGGTTGGATATATGGCCCAGAAAATCATGGGGTACGCGTGCGAAATCGGCGGTCATACCGTCGAGACTTTCGACCATGCGTAAGGCAATAACATTTTCATAGGTGCGCTGGTCACCCATAACGCCAACAGACTGTATAGGCAAAAACACGGCAAAGGCCTGCCAGATGCGGGAATAGAGTTTTTTATGTTTAAGTTCTTCTAGCAGGATGGCATCGGCTTTCTGTAGCAGTTGTACCCTTTCGCGGGTAACCTCGCCTAGAATACGAATAGCCAGCCCCGGGCCAGGGAAGGGATGGCGGAACAAGGCTTCCCGGGGAATTTTAAGGGTCAAGCCCAGACGCCGCACTTCATCTTTGAAGAGCTCGCGTAACGGTTCAATTACGCGGCCAGCTTTCATGAGTTCGAGTACTTCTTTGACACGATTGTGGTGCGATTTAATAGTTTGGCTAGGGCCTTTGACCGAAACCGATTCAATTACGTCAGTGTAAAGAGTGCCCTGTGCCAGAAATTCATGATGACCCAGCTCCAGGGCTTTTTTACGGAACTCTTCGAGAAAAAGCCGGCCGATGATTTTTCGTTTCTGCTCCGGGTCGGTGACTCCCTCGAGGGCGGTCAGAAAGACTTTTTCTGCCTGCACCACATGCAAGTGAATCCCCATGGTGCGTCGGAATCTTTCTGTAACCGCATGGGTTTCATTTAAGCGCATGAGGCCAGTATCAACATAGACACAGCTTAACCGATCGCCAATGGCATCATGTAACAGCTTGGCAGTGACGGTCGAATCAACGCCGCCGGAGAGACCTAACAGAACCCGTTCATTCCCGGTGATTTCGCGAATCTCCCTGATCTTTTCCCGGGCAAAATTTTTCATGGTCCAGGTCGGTTTCATGCCGCAGATTTTCTCGGCAAAATTTTTAAGTAAAATTTTTCCCTCTTTAGTATGCTGCACCTCAGGATGAAACTGTACGCCGAAAATTTTCTTCTTAATGTTGCCAATAGCGGCAAAAGGCGACGATTGGGTGACGGCCAATACTTCAAAATCTTTTGGCAGTCTGCTGACTTTATCCCCGTGGCTCATCCAGACGACAGAACCGGCAGACATACCGTCCAAGAGAGCTGTTTTTTTGCGAATACGCAGTTCTGCCCGGCCATATTCGCGGTGCTCTGCTGGTTCGACTCTGCCACCCGAAAGGTGAGAGATCAACTGCAGGCCATAACAGATGCCTAGCACAGGGATATTCCGGTTTAAGAGGTTTTTAGGTATAACAGGCGCTCCTTGGTCATAGACAGAATTTGGCCCGCCAGAGAGAATAATCCCTTTTATGGCAGCTACATCCGCGCCAGCGAGTACTTTTTCAGCTTCATAAAAAGGATAGATTTCTGCGTAATGGCGCAATTCCCGGATGCGCCGGCCAATTAACTGGGTGTATTGTGAGCCAAAGTCAATAATTACTATCTTTTCGCCCATAGGGTCTGTCGCATTCCCAAATAGCGGGATATAAAAATGACAGCGGCCTTCAAGGCGTCGAGAAGAAAACAGGCAGACAAAACAGCCGACTTTTTCACTGCTGGCATATGGAAAAATCGAAGGTTGGTTTTACCCAACGGGAACTGGTTGCCTTACTGTTACTGGCGGCAGTGCAGTTCGTTCATATTGTTGATTTTATGCTTTTGATGCCGCTTGAGGTGAATCTGGACCGCAGTTTGAAGATTACCTCTGCCCAGTTTGCCGCTCTGGTCTCGGCTTATACCTTTGCCGCCGGCATTGGTGGCATACTGGCGGCTTTTTTTCTGGATCGTTTTGATCGCCGCAGTTCGCTGCTGCTATTGCTGGCAGGGTTTATATTTGGTACCATTGCCTGCGGTGTATCGCAATCGTATTCCCAACTGCTGCTGGCGAGAATTCTGGCCGGCGCCTTTGGTGGCGTAATCAATGCGGTAGTCTATGCTATAGTCGGCGACCTGGTGCCTTACGAGCGCCGGGGTGAGGCTATAGGGATTGTCATGATGTCTTTTTCAGCAGCAACGGTTGCGGGCGTGCCTCTCAGTCTCTACCTGGCAGAGCAGGGGGGATGGCAATTGCCGTTTCTGGCAATTTCTGGTTTTGCAGCAGGCATCTGGCTGGCAGTCTTTCTGTGGCTCCCTAAAATACGCAAACACCTTGAGCAGTTGGGCCAAACGGATTTTTACAGGCTGGTGCGGGACTATTTTTCCGTGCTGGCTAATCCGAACCACCTGCGGGCGTATCTGGTCATGATTACCATGATGTTTGCCGGTTTTTCGGTGATCCCTCACATTAGCGCTTATATGGTACGCAATGTCGGTTTGGCGGAATCGCACCTCAAGTATATGTACCTGTCGGGCGGATTTGCTACCATCTTCAGTTTGACGATTATTGGTCGGATGTCGGATATCTATGGAAAACAACGTTTGTTCTATTTCTTTGCCACTTTAAGTATGATCCCCCTAATGACGGTTACCATCCTACCGCCGGTGCCGCTCTGGTGGGCGCTTCTGCTGACTTCGTTGTTTTTTGTGCTGGTATCGGGACGTCTGGTGCCTGCGATGGCGCTGGTGACTGCTGTGGCAGAGCCGCACCAGCGGGGTAATTTTATGTCGCTCAATTCAGCAATCCAGCAGTTAGCCGCAGGCAGCGCTGCCTGGGTCGCGGGGAATATCATATTCAAAGATTCTGCCGGCAAAGTGCAGAATTTCCATTATGTGGGTCTGCTGGCGGTGCTTTCTACTGTCGGGGCTATCTTTGCGGTAAGTCGTTTGCGCCGTTATGAAGAAATTAAAGCAGCCCTGACAAACTAAACGTATTGCCGGGTTCGCTAAATATTTCTCATTATTAACTTGACTGTACGCTGTGTCGGGCCAAGGTAACTTCGTGGGCGTCCATATCCTGCTGGCAGAAAAAGATCTGATTTACTGTGAGCTTACTACCGCTATTCTCACTAAAGGCGGTTATAGTTATACCCTGGCTGGTACTATTGAAGAGGCAAGGCAATTCGCAGCAGTTAAAAAATACGACCTTGCATTAGTCGATCTCGCCGTATTACGAGATGATCCGTCATTGACTGCCTTTCTTCGCGATCAGCTCGGTATCCCGATAATCCTCACCACCGATGAGGATGTCGATCGCCACTTTGAGCTGATAGTCGATCTGAAAATAAATCTCGCGCTGAGTAAACCCTTTAAAAGTCAGGAATTACTTAACTTAATAGATTTGCTGCTGCACCCTGATGAAAACCGCTGGTTCGGGCTGCAGAATTATCTCAAAAACGCAAACCGCATGAAGAGAATTGAAATTACCAATTCCCTGCAGATAAGAAATGTCATCCGCACAGTGTTTCAGCAATTAGAGTCTTGGGGCTTTACTTTTGACATGAAATTTGAAATGGATATTGTCTGGCAGGAGATTCTCACTAACGCAGTCTATCATTCACACGGTTATTCCCGACATAAGCAGGAAAGGTTGCCGATAAAATTACCCGATCCCTATAAGGTAATTGTCCGTTTTGGCTCAAATGAACACCAGTTCGGTATTTCGGTGCGCGATTTCAGGGGCACTCTCTCCCCAGCGCGGATATTGGAAAGCCTACAGATATCGGTCGAGCAGCAAAAAATGATAGAAAAAGCGGCGCAGTCGGGAGAAGAAATAAGCGGCCAGATTCTCGATCGGGGTCGGGGGCTTGACCTGATACGCAGGATGACGGGGGAGTATTATTTTGTCATTGACCCGGGTCGTTCTACCGAAATCATTATTATATATGACCGGAACTATGAAAAAGACGACCCTTATTCTAGCATTAAAATTCTTGAGTTGCCAGTCGCTCTGGCAGACCGCAATGCACGCCATCCCACCGGCTGAAACCTCTAAAGCCGGCTCTGTTGAAGCGCCTGTAAACAAGCCGGCTACCCACGTTAAGGTTTATATTGGCGGCTCCATTAGTCACTCCACCCGACGAAGCTGTTATGCAGAAATAAATCGGCAGCGTGGCGTGCCGGTAGAAGAAGCCGATCTCTATGGCAGCGATTATGCGATCCTGTATGAAAAAGTAAACCAGGGCTACTTTATAAGAATGGAGAAAAGAGGTCGTCTCATCCAGACAGCGCGGGCATTAGCTGAATATGAATTACCGATGGCCGCTGCTGCTTTGGCCCGTGATCATATCCCCCAGGAATAGTTACCAGGTATTCTGCCAACCCAGATCAAGGCGAGGCTCGCCTGTTCTTTCATTTTGAAGGCGGTAGAAAGGCGCACTCTTCAGCCGCTGGCGTTCGTTTAGCCGCCATGTGTGGTAGAGGCTGACGCCATAGACCAGAGTTTCAAATAGCACAGCATAGACGCTCATGACAAATGCTGAATCGGCGCGGTTCCGGAATTCCTGAGCCGTGGCCCAGCCGTTACCCTGGGGGTTGGCAAACATCAGGGTATCGTGTTCGCGCTGCTGCCGTGTTTCGGCAGCAACAGCCACCGAATTCCAGTAGTGGTGGTTTTTAACCGCGAGATAAATAAGCCAGGCGCCACTAATCTTGGCTGAGGCATAACCTAGTGCCCACCAGTATTCCCGGTGATGAAAAGCGCCATAACCCGGAATTGCCAGATCGAGCCACAGAGGGAATAGGTTAGTTGTCTCGTTTGGTCGGGTCTCGAGTTCAAACATTCTTCCTTCGGCAGCAAGCAATGGTTCAGCCAAAAGTATTGCCAAAATACTGAACCACAGTAGATAGCGCACTGTTCCTGTTGCAGCTTACGGTTACTGTGTCAATTATCTTTGAAAGCATCCTAATCAGTAAATCAGTACACACCACTAAATCCCTTACCAACTCCCTGCCTGGGTAACTTAGCTTCGCACATGCAATGGCAAGAGACCTTATTCCTGAAAAAAGAGCAGCCCACGGCACCTGAAGGGCTGTTAGTTACTAAAACAAATATAACGTTAGATAGATATTACATCCTGCTATAGTTATGCCACCCCCAGTAGGTGAGAAATCCCCATAACAGTTCAGGAATTCCTGAACTAAAGGCAGCTTCCATCCCCCCGCAAGGGCTTGTTAGTTACTAAACAACGAGATTCTGTCTCCTGGGGGATCTATCCTTACCCCCTTTGAGGGTTTTTAGTTACTAAAAACTTACATTATGTCACATTATTAGGTCGGGATGGTCTTTCTGGTGGGGAATTCCCCATCCTAAGTTCCGGAATTCCTGAATTTAAGAGGCGTGGGTGCTGCTTCCATTTAGGCTCCCCGGCGGTAGGGTATGGTTGGGAGGTCTTTAGCAGAGAAAAAACGCTTAAGGAACCCCCGAAGTAGTTAGGGTGCTATTAAACTTCTACTGTTTTGGCAGATCTTCAGGCATTTATGCGGTATAATAACGGCGCCCATGGCCTTTTACAGCACGCTCATTTTCGCCAAAATCGTCGCAATGAATTACATTGTCTTTGTTATGGTATTTCGTCTGGTTGTTGCAGTTATCTTTATGATTTTATTTGGTTTTGAGTTTTTTCTTTTCTGGCGGCACCGCAAACGGTGGGGCGCAAGGCCGTGGTTTAGAAAATTTGCCTTTGCCTATTGGCTACTGGCTGCTCCGGGGTTGGCCATGATTTTGGGCTGGATTTTGTTTGGTCGCGAGCTGTTTACCTGGCCTGTGGATGGTGCCTTGCTGCCTCTGCATTATCTGCAAACTGCCTGGAATTATACTCACTTTATCTTGTGGCCATTTTATTTCAGCGCTTTTTTTCTGCTCAATGGCGTTTTGTTCCTGATCCGAAAAATCCATCCGACAGAAAAAGCGCATGAACTCACAAAGCAGCAGACTGAAGCAGAGGGCGAAGTTGTCAGCCGATCGGGTTTTCTGAAACAATCTTTAGGGGCTTCGCTGCTCACTGCCCTGGATGTGGCGCCCACCGGTCTGGCTCTGGTAAGTTTCGGGGGGATGTTCCTCGGTTCGCGGGAAATTGTTGTCGATCGCGTTCAGATTCGTTTGGCGGACCTGCCCGAGAATTTCCGGGGAATGAAACTCGTGCAGATAAGCGATATTCATATCGGCAATCTGATCCATGACCGCTATCTATCAGCCGCTGCCAGTATTATCAAAACCCTGAAGGCGGATGCTCTGGTGGTGACCGGGGATATCATTGACAATAATAATTATTTTCTTCCTGTTGCTGGACGCTTTTTCCGCTCTTTAGAATCGGCGTTTCCAGAAGGGCGCTATGGTATTCTTGGCAATCACGATTTTATTATGGATGGCGAAGAGGCCTCCCGGGAATTTTCTGCGGCTGGTTTGAAGATGTTGCGCAATGAGACGATACGCCTTAAGCGGGGGCGCCAGCAGTTAAATCTCACAGGGTTGGATTTTCCTCCCGTGAGGCGAGCTTCTCTTAAGGCGCGGATGGATATCTCGCACGAGTATTACCGGAAAGCAATTGCATCGGCCACAGAAGATGCGCCGGTTATTGTATTAAACCACCATCCTTCTGATTTTGAATACCTCAAAGAAAAAAGAGCCGACCTGGTACTGTCGGGGCATACTCACGGTGGCCAGTTTATGTTCAGTTCAAATCGGGAATCGCCGCTGGCCTTGGCGAGTAACTGGTACCGCTATTATATCGGGCATTACAGCGAGAATGGACGGCAGCTTTACGTCAACCGTGGTTTAGGGCACTGGTTTCCTTTGCGGATTGCCTGTCCACCGGAGATCACGCTTATCGAATTGGTTTGACCGCCTGCTTTTCTGCTAACAGACATCGCTCATGAAAGTGCGCAACACTGCCGACGCGGTTAAACTTCTCGAACATGCGGGAGAACTTATCCGCATTAACGAAGAGATTGATCCCAATCTCGAAGCTGCCGAAATACAGCGGCAGGTTTTCGCAGTTCGGGGGCCTGCCATACTTTTTACGAACCTCAAAGGTTGTGCATTTCCAGCGGTTGCCAATATGTTTGGTACGAGAAAGCGGGCGGAGTTACTTTTGGGTTCGCGTCTGCACGATGTGCAGGCCCTGGTACAGATGAAAGCTAATCCTGCGATCGCTTTACGTCGTGTTGTCCTTTCACTTCGGGCTGCACGCGCGCTATTGCATGCGTTGCCTTTGCCGGTTTTTTTCCGACGATCTGCGGCATGGCGGGAGATCAGAATTTCTGACCTGCCACAGATAAAATCCTGGCCCAAGGATGGTGGGGCGTTCATTACCCTGCCGCAGGTCTATACCGAAGATCCCAACCGACCGGGGATTATGACATCCAACCTTGGCATGTACCGCGTACAGTTAGCTGGTAATCTTTACCAGAAAGATCGGGAGGTTGGCCTGCACTACCAGATCCACCGCGGTATCGGTGTGCATCATACGGCGGCGGCGGAAAAAGGCAAGCCCTTGCCGGTATCGATTTTTATTGGGGGGCATCCGGCTCATTCATTAGCGGCTGTGATGCCTTTACCTGAAGGTTTGCCCGAGGTGGCCTTTGCTGGAGCTTTGGCGGGTAGAAATTTCCGTTATTATTATGAAGAGCAACATCTTGTTTCCGCTGACGCCGATTTTGTGATTTTAGGGGAAATTATCGATGGTGAGACAAAACCGGAAGGGCCCTTTGGCGATCATTTGGGTTATTATTCACTCAAACATGATTTTCCGGTAATGCGGGTACAAAAGGTCTATGCCCGAAAAAATGCGATCTGGCCTTTTACTGTGGTTGGCAGGCCGCCCCAGGAAGATACGATTTTCGGGGAGTTAATCCATGATATTGCCGCTCCCATGGTACCAGCGAGTCTGCCGGGGGTGAGAGCAGTGCATGCAGTGGACGCGGCGGGAGTTCATCCCCTGCTGTTGGCGATTGGCTCAGAGCGTTATACACCATTTATGCAAGAAAAACGGCCGCAAGAGATTTTAACGCAGGCTAATGCAATTTTAGGTTTCAACCAAATGTCTCTGGCTAAGTATCTTTTTATTATTGCTGGTGAAGATGTGCCGGGGTTGGATATCCATGACATCCCCG
Source organism: uncultured bacterium (assembly GCA_938038265.1). Lineage (GTDB taxonomy): Bacteria > Spirochaetota > Leptospiria > Turneriellales > Turneriellaceae > CALHRC01. The sequence goes on along the minus strand of CALHRC010000042.1, from coordinate 8,248 downwards.
ATTTTTTCATGCAGTTGTTACAGCGTGTTGATTTTCGCCGTGACATGCACTTTCAGACACAGACGACTATCGACACGCTCGATTATTCCGGTACTGGCCTTAACAGTGGCTCAAAGTTGGTGTTAGCGGCGGCGGGGCCTCCCCGGCGCGAATTGACTGGTAGCCTGCCGCGGGGGTTGAAGCTGCCTGAAGAATTCAGCCGACCTTGTATGGCAATGCCCGGAGTTTTGGTAGTTCAAGGCAGTCCTTTTATCAGCTATGCCAGAGCCCAGTATGAGTTGCACCAGTTAGATCGTCGGCTTGAGGGCCAGAAGGCACTGCGGGGAATCGCGATGATTATTATTGCCGACAATCCGGAATTTGTCGCGGCCGAAACCAACAATTTTCTGTGGGTTACTTTTACACGTTCAAACCCTTCGCATGACGTTCATGGTATTGGCAGTTTTATTGAGAACAAACACTATGGCTGCCGGGGTCCGATGGTAATTGATGCCCGCACTAAACCGCACCATGCTCCCCCACTGGAAGAAGACCCTGCTGTATTGCGCCGGGTCAAAAAACTGGCCGAGCGTGGCGGCCCTCTGTTTGGTATTCTGTAAACAGCCGTATTCGTCGGCAATGGTAAGGATTATTTTCCAATACAAAAACGGGAGAAAATACGTCCTAAGACATCTTCTGCGGTGATCTCTCCGGTCAATATGGCAATATCTTCCAGAGACTGCTGCAGCGAAGCGGTGATTAGTTCGGGTGAGTTGTGGCAGCGCAACAGCTCTTCGGCTGTGTTCAGCTCTTTAAGTATTCTTTCCAGCAGTTCCATCTGCCAGACTGAGAGCAACAGAGCGTCACTGCGCGGCGCCAGAGTTTCGGCACAGCTTACCAACGCCGCGACAAGAGCTTTAAACCCCGCATCTGTTTTTACCGATAATTGCAGAATTGTTCCCGGCAGCTCTGCCGTGTTTGTCTCATGACTCGGGTGCAGTTGGTCGCATTTATTCACTAAGGTCAGAATATTTTTTCCGGCTAATCGTTCTTGAGCAAAAGACAGCGGAGCTTCAGCATAGGCTTGTTCCGCTGGCAGAGAACCATCCACCAGCAATAAAATGATATCGGCCTGCAGCGCTTTTTCCAAACTGCGGCTGATCCCGACTTTTTCTACGGCATCGGTCGCGTGTGATCTGATGCCGGCGGTATCCAGAAAGGTCAGCGTATAACCGTCGAGGGTAATTTCACTTTCCAGATAATCGCGGGTGGTGCCGGGGATGTCTGAGACAATCGCCCGCTCTTCGCCGCAGAGGCGATTTAGCAGTGAGGATTTACCCACATTAGGCGCGCCGATAATGGCCACTTGATAGCCGCTGCGGTATCGTTCTGCGCGTTTACCCGCCTGAATTAAGGATTCAACAGTCTGGCGCATATGCTCAAGGCGGCGCAATTTTTCAATGGGTTCCACAAAAGTAAGGTCTTCATCAATGAAATCCAGTTCTGCGGTGATATCGGCCTGCAGGTTCAATAAATCGCTGCGCAATTGCAGGATTTCCCGGCGGAAGGAACCAGCTTTTAGGTTCAGGGCTTTCTGTAATTCCCGCTCGTTCCGGGCTTCGATGATTGCCTTAACTGCTTCAGCCTGGGATAAATCCAGTTTGCCGTTTTCAAAAGCGCGCCGCGTAAATTCGCCGGGCCCGGCGGGCGCAAAGCCGTTTTCGTAGAGCACTTTAACGATCTGTTGTAGTATTACTGGATTACCGTGAGCGTGAATTTCTGCTGCTTCTTCGCCAGTGTAGCTGTGGGGCGCCACAAAGGGGAGTACCAGAATTTCATCAAGGATGCGCCCCTGTGCTACAAACTGGGCAAAGTGGGCATAGCGGGGTTTCTTTTTCAGGTTAACAGTTTTACCATCCCTCAATATAAAGGGAGAGAGCAGTGTTAGGGTATTGTCGCCGGTCAGACGGATAATCCCCACAGCTGCACGTCCCGGAGCTGTGGCAATGGCGCAGACCGGAGAGCCCATCAGAACTGGCTGCTGGCGACCGTGAGTAAAGTCTTAACGGTTAAAACGGGTATCGTCGTCGTCGGCAACATGGCCATCCATATCGGCAGGGTTATCATACTCATTGGGATCCATACCTCCGGAAAAATCTTCTTCTTGCTCAACCAGTGTTTCACTTTCATAAGTGGATATTTCGCCGTCGGGGGCGATATAGGTTGCCTTACGACTAATACGCACTCGTTTATAGACGCCGTTGCCTTCGGATTCGGTGCTGACCCGTTCATCATCTTGTAAGGCGAGGTGTATGAGGCGCCGCTCATAGGGGTTAAGGGGATCGAGCAGGCGACTTTTACCCGTGCGGATGACAAATTCTGCTGTGCGCAGTGCCATATCGTTTAGGTGCTTGGCCCGGCGCGCCCGGTAGTTTTCAATATCGAGCAGGATTTTGGGCTGGCTGCCAGTAAATTTTTCGACAATTAAATTGGCCAGAAATTGCAGCGATTCGAGGGTGCGGCCATATTTGCCGATGATGAACCCTGCATGTGGGGAGGCCATTTCGACATATAGTTTGCCATCCTCCTGGGTTTCGATTTTGAGAAACTTTACCCGGTAACCCATGTGGTGCAAAAGTGTTGATAAAACACCCTTGACGACCACGTCAAGGGGAGTGATGCCGGGTTTAGCCAGAATGTGATAAACCGCCGGCTTTTTCTGGCCCAAGCCGAGAAAACCACCGGAACCTTTGCGGTAAACCGCAACATCCACCTTGTCTTCGCTAACGCCAAGATAAGGGCAAGCCTGTTCTAATGCTTCTTTTTCACTTTTGGCGAATGTTTCTAATATTACCATACTACACTCTCCGTGTTAAAAGTTCTTAAGTTTTTTTCTCGTCGCGCATATTGGTATATAGTTGCTGTGCAATCGACAGAATATTCTGCATCGTCCAATACAATACCACACCCGAGGGCATTGACCAGAAGAAAACCAACATGAGAAACGGCATGAGCTGCATGATCTTTTTTTGGTTTTCATCTCCGCTAAATACCGTCAATTTTGTTTGAATGAATTGGGTTACTGTCATGAGGATGGGCAGCAGATGAAAAGCAAATCCACCAGCTAAGGGCAGAGTATCTGGCAGAATAAAAACGGTATCAGGCTCTGAGAGGTCAGTAACCCAGCCGGGGATAAACGGTGATTTCCATAGGTCATAAGAATCCGAAAAAGCGCTGTATAAGGCAATGAAAATGGGGATTTGCAGCAGCATTGGCAGGCAGCCGCTCATGGGATTCACCTTGTGCTCCTTGTAGAGCAACATTAGGCGGCGGTTTTTTTCTTGCGGGTTATCTTTATATTTTTCGTTAATCTCTTTCATGAGTGGCTGCAGCACGGCCATTTTCTTCATGGAATCCGCTTGTTTCTGGTTTAGTTGGAAAAATGCCAGTTTGAAGAGTAGGGCAAAGATGATAATACCAATGCCATAGTTCGGGATTACTTTGTAGAACAGCTCGAGGATCATTACGATGAGGTCGCGGATGGGCGCCGTGATACCAAAGTCAAAGCCTTTATAGAGATCTTTATGTAATTGGTTCTTAAAAGGCAGATCGGCATTGTAAGCGCTTGTGGCGGAGAGATAGTCGCCGACTTTGGGACCGGTATAGATAATAAACGAAAGCTCGCCTGTGCCATTTTTTTCTATTTGCAGTGGCGCTAACTGCAAATGCATTTGGGGGGGATCGAACTGCTGGCGGTTACCGTCGGTTACGAAATAATGCAATCCTGCCGTGGCCGAAACTGGCTGGATGCCTACCACCATAAAACGCGATGACATGCCAAAAAAGTTGATTTTGCTCTGAAACACTCTGTTTTCACCGGCACCGCCACCGCAACCGAGAAAAGAGCCGCCTTCGCCGGCATAGAGAATATTGAAGTCATCGTCAGTGTGTATGAAGTTATAGCGGGTCTGCGCCGAGCGGGGGGATTTCTCATCGGCTTTAGGGCCTACATTGGCTACCGGGTAAAAATAGAGATTATTTAGGCGCAGAGCTTCGGGCGCCCGATGGCTGATTTTCCAGGTAAAGCGCCAAAAATGATGTTTTTTGCTGAACGTAAAAACTTTACTTAAAACAGCACCAAAAGTACGGCTGCCCGAAGAAAGTGCCACGGGTACCGTAGCAGTGACGATGATCTCTGTTGCATTCTCTTCTTTCTTTAGATCAAAAAAAGACATTTCTAGCGCTTTGTAAGAGGCTGGATTCATATATACCTGTAGGGGTAACGGTTCAGGATCGGTAATTTTTACGTTGTCACGCAGCGGGTATTCGGTATCGCGGTGCAGGAAGGTTGTGATCTCTGCGCCTTTAGCGGCAATTTCTACCTTATACCACTTGGTATCTACTGTGATAGAGCTTTCACGACCGGCTAACTGGCTGGAGTTAATCTTGATGTCATCAATGATGATAGCGCTGCCTACCTGCTCGCCTAAAGTACCCATGGCTGCCGGCTGGGCTGCAAGGCCCCCCCATGCAGTATAACTCGGAAGTAGGGCAAGGCTTATGCGTAGTATGGGGGGGATATAGCGAAAAAACATTCCTGAAATCCTTTGTGGGGGATGGTTTCTAATACTTTGGTGGGGGGTAAAGCGGTTTACAGTCGCATCCGGGCATAAAACCAGAAGGTTCTCGGCTCCCGGCGGTAAATGTAGGGTGTATTGGAATTAAAGGCAGTATACTGGTTTTGTCCCAGAAGATTACGGCTTTCCAGGCCGGTTTCGAGGTTCGAGGTTGCGACATATACGGCACGCACTGTCAGTTCATGAAAAGCGGGCAGTATTGCCGGTTTGTAGCCAACTCCGTAGTAAGGCGAACTCTCTTCCAGAGGTTCGCTGTGGCGTACTTGATGCTGGTAAGCATAGAGGGCTGACACTAAAACATAGCGGAATTGCCGGCTTAAACCCAGGCGCAGGGAATGGGCTGGGGCATCGTTTAAGTTGGTGGTATCTGAAACATCCTCACTGATCGGGTCAAATTGAACTAACATGGCATAAGAATAAGCGAAACTAAGGCGGAAGTTTTTACTCGTATAATGGATTTCTATATCGCTGCCGGCATTTTCAGTAGTGTAAAGGTTTTCGAGTAGGTTGGTGCCTCCCAAGTTGTAGCTGATGACATTTTCGAAACGGGTAAAATACAAAGACTGCTGCCAGAGCCAACCAGGTAAGAACTCCCAAACGGCTATAGCCTCAGCAGTGCGGATAGTCTCAGGTTTAAGCTCCTCTGCATTCGAAGCAGCTACCCAGGAATTACTGGCAAAGAGTTCAATGGGCGCCGGGTCACGGAATGCTTGTCCGCCAATGAGCTTAAAAGAAAAGGTCTCTGTGGGTAAAAAGACAATACCAAGCCGCGGGCTGATATTCTGAAATTGCAGGGCTGTATCCTGATTATTCTCTAAGTTGCGGTACATGGAGGCAAAACGGTCATAACGGGCCCCCGTTGTCAGCTGCAGGTAACGACTGAACAATTCTCCCGAAACCCACTGGGAGTACAACGAATTACGCCACAGGGGGCGGCGCATTACCGGTTCAAGAAAAGGAGATAGAGTGCGGGTAGTGTTTTCGTCCCCCGGCGCTACATCAGGATGTCCCCGGCTGTTCAGGAATGGCAGGTAATCCGGATGGTTGGGATCGAAATTTGCCAGGTGTATTCGGTCACCATTGTAATAGAACAGACTATTTTCCGTACCAATAAGAAAATCCATCCGCTGGGGCAAATAAAAGCCAATTTGGTAACGTAAGAAAATATCGTGGGTGGTAAAATCCAGTACCTCACGGGCGCCATCGGGATAAACACCACCCCCGCCGCCAACCGGAACTAGATGCAGGTGGTAGTTTTGGTGGTAGGCTTGGTAGCGGGTGAGGATTTCCTGTCGTACTGAGCCACCAGATGGGGTCTGGTAGCTTAAAGAAATAATATCCCGGTTCTGCTGCATTTCTTCTGCTTCGTTGGGTACACTGTAAGCCCAGCCATCATAGGTGCCAAATTGCCACCACTGGCGGTGGTACTGAAACACCAGATTTTCAAATTCCTTGTCTCCCTGCAATTTTATCGCCAGGTAGTTCCCTGAGCGGTCATCGCGCACTTTTACTTTATAGGGATTACCATTGTCGTCAACCCGCCCGGAATTGAGGTAATCATCAAAGATTTTTTGGTTATTGCCATCCGTACTAATTTTCTGGTAAGCTATCATATACTGAAAACCAGGCTTGCTGTCACCGGTAAGAAATTCTGTGCGAAAAGAATTGAGTGAGCCATAACGAACTCTGAAATCAAAGCTGCCATTGAGATCCTTACCTGAATAGGTGGTGACAGAAAAAACTCCGTTGGTAGCGTTACTGCCATAGAGAGCAGAGCCGGGCCCGCGCACAATTTCCAGATTTTTAATAAAGATAGTCGGGGTAGCCTCCCAGGTGTGTGCGGAACCATCAGAATTGTCATTAAAGGGAATACCATCTACCAAATGCAGGTAATGGGTGTTATTCCAGTCTTCAAAAATACCGCGAAAACCAATGGTGCGCCTTTCTGTTCCCTGGGAGAAGAAAAATCCAGCTTGCTGCCACACGGCGTCATTGAGGGTTAGAAAACCATAGTGCAGAAAATCTTCTCCCGTAATATTCGCCACGCTAGCGGGGATTTCAAAGATGGTCTGCTGCAGTTTTGAAGCCGCAGAGACTGTAGCGGATTTCTGAAAATACGCAAACACTTCGCCAGCAGTAAGGGTTTTGTCACTTCCAGGACGAGCGTGCTCACGGTAATCTTCTTCTTCATCAGGCAGGTTCAGTTCATAGTTGGTGGCAGCTAAGGTATAAACCATCCCCCCTACAAGAGATAACATTGAGAAAATAATAGGTTTAACCCAGGGCTTCATGTATCTAGCCGTCCTAATTTTTTCTTTAGATAAATATTTTGAGGTTTAAGTTTAAGCGCTTTTTCCCAATACATTCTGGCCTCTTCGTGTTTATTCTCTATGGACAGCAGATTTCCTAAGTTTGTCAGCAGGGATACATTTTCCATGCCCAAGCTGTGGGCATAACGCAAGTGTTCTAAAGCCTCGGTATATTTTTTTTGATAAGATTTCAGCATGCCCAATAAGTACTGGTAATTTTCATTTTCATGGACATTTTGAAATTTCGATAGAGAGAGCAGTTCTGTCTCTGCTGAAGACAAATCTTTTTTTCGTAATTTTTCTCTGACCCAGCGTAGTTTTTCATAAAGCAGTTGCGTGCTGATTTTTAGCGAAGCAGTTGTCTGTAAGTGTTCCGGGTTGTAACCGGTTACTGTAATTTTCAGCAGAGAGAGATCGTCAGTTATGTGACCGGTTTCTTTAATGTGGTTTATAATTTGTTTTAGATCGCCATCAGCTTTAGTGATGTGCTGCAGAAACAACCTTTCATCTTCGTTTATATCGCGTTCACCTTCGCCTGTGGTTACCCGACGTAAATCCAGGTCATCACGGCCATCAGACCCCATGAACAGGGCATCGCCGGGTCTAAGCTGGATTTGCTGTACCGGTGGCAGTTGTGGCATGGGCATCGCTGCCCCCAATTTGCGCACGGTCAGCTGATCTTCAATAAATTCAGCCACCTTGTCACGGTAAAGCACGCTCCACGGGTGTTCTGCATTAAGATAATACGTATTGCCGTTATGTTCGTTGGTGAGCGCAAAAGCTGCCGAGACCATCATGGAGCCATTGAATGACAGAAAAATCTGGTGTAACTCCCGCCAAATACGGGTAAGCCATATACGGGGATGGGTTTCAAGTACTCGGTTGCCTGCAGTAGAAGAAGCCAGAATCGTGTTAAGGGCGGTACCCAAAACAATAGCGCCACCTACCCCCTGTAGTGATTTTCCCATCGCGTCAGCATTGGTGGCAAAAATATAGCGGTTGACCTGGCCATCTTCCATGAAAAGCAGGTTGGCCGTGATACAGATATCCCCGCCGATTTCATGTACCTTCTTTCTGAAGACAAATTCTTTTTTTTGCTTTACATAGAATTCAGTTTGGATATAATTACTTGAATTTTGGTTAACACACAGGGGTTTGTAAAGGAATGTAGTTAAAAAATAGTCCGCATCCTGCTGTTCTTTGAGGCGTTCTACCGACTCCAGAGCTTCTTGTAATTGCCGGGTGCGCTCCTGCACCTTTAATTCCAAATTGTCCCGGTGGTCTTCAATTTCTCTAATTTGCCGGTTAATCTCTTCGGCCATC
>CALHRC010000041.1 GCA_938038265.1 uncultured bacterium | reverse complement strand
TTTAAGGCCTTCGGGAATTAAAGGTACCTTCACCACAACATTAGGAGCAATTTGGGCTAATTCCCGACCCTCACGTAAAATGCCCTCTTTATCTGTAGAAATTACTTCAGCGGAAACCGGCCCGGGTACCATAGAGCAGATTTCTTTAATGACCTGCTTGAAGGGTTTGCCAGTTTTTGCCACCAGGGAAGGGTTGGTGGTAACACCATCCAAAATGCCCAGCTCGGCGGCCTGTTTGATTTCATGTATGTCTGCCGTATCAATAAAGAATTCCATACGGCTTTTTAGAGATAGTCGATGCTTTGTCGAGTAAAATCACCTAAGCTGCCAGCTTGTAACCAACCATTCCCCGTCACGGTAGGGATAAACTGCACCACTCTTATGTTCAGGAATTCCTGAACAAAAGACACAATTCCATAGCAAAGATAAGCCATACGACAGCACGGGTAATTATTACGCCACTAACATTCCAATTGTCACAGCTTTTCACAAAACATACCCCATTGTTTTTTTGTCAAAAGGTTGTTTAGATAATTATTTGTTAAGGGCGGACAATACAACAAAATACGTAATGAGGTCATTATGAGTGAAACAAGCCAGGGTGAAAAAGTAGTGGTAGAATACTCCCCGCGGTGTAAATTTTGTAGCGGGTATGAAGAAAAGATAGAAAGGCATCTTGACGACCCTACCATACTTGATATTGCAGAAAACAACCGCCAGCAAATTCTCAACAGCATAACAGCGAGCATCAAAGCGCAGGGGGTCGCCGCCGCTGAAGTCATATTTGAGTCCCTTAAGTACGACATTACTGAATATATCCTCAAACATGAATTCTGCAGCGAACACGACCTATCGGTAGAAATGGCGCTATGGCTTGAAGAACGCAAACAACCTAAACAGGCCATACAACTGAACAACACGTTGAAATCGCTGCTCTCTGCCCTTTAGACAATTTGCCCAGCGAAATTTATCATCCATTATTTGGTCGCTGCGCCAAGTTCGCCAGCGGTGAGGTTGAGCTTCTCATAACCCTCGATGTTGGGCCCCGCATTATCTCATGCCGCTATAATGACCGTGAACTCTTTTACCACAACCCGGATGATTTCTCACAACGCACCGGCTGGCGTCTCTATGGCGGCCACCGCTTATGGCATGCGCCCGAGGCCAAACCACGTACTTACCACGAAGATAATTTTCCAGCCAGTTATTCCAGCAACAGGGGGGATGTAATTACCCTAACTACACCTGCCGATAGTGCCTCAGGTATTGCCAAAGAAATATCAATCGCACCGCTGCCTGTGGCAGAAATAACAGCCTTCTGCATAGAACACCGGCTAACCAACAGAACTCCATGGCCCATAACGTTAGCTCCCTGGGCGATTACCGTGCTCGCCCCCGGCGCCCAGGCAATAATCCCCTTAGGTGACTACATCCCCCATACCGAACAGGTGCTGCCGGTAAACCAGATCTCCCTGTGGGGTTATACCGACCTGAGCGACCCACGTTATACTTTTGTTCCGGGAGCTGTTTTGCTACGCCAGGCAGACGGCCCACCACAAAAGATCGGCGCCTTCGCACCTGAAGGCTATGCCGCCGCTGAAATCAACGGCTGCCTATTTCTGAAATTGTTTGCCGTTACACCAGATTTAACCTACCCCGACAGAGGCGCTAACGTAGAAGTCTTTACCAACAATTCCTTCTTAGAACTCGAGACACTTGGTGCGTTACGCGAAATTAACCCCGAGGATTGGGTCACCCACACTGAGCTGTGGTTCCTAACAAACCGAAACACTGCTTCATTGCAGCAGCAGGCAGCTAAGTTTTTTCACCAGGTACGCCACCACAGACCTAACGTTGTGGTATAACCTACCCCAGAAGAAACCACCTGCCTGTTTTCGTCGAGCACATAGAACGTTGGGAAAGCTGAAATGCGCCACTCTCTCGCGGTCTGGGCTGTTCCGGTAAGCACTGGAAAACTGGTCTTGCGTCCTTCGAGAAATTCATGTATTTCAGACACATCGTCGTAAGAGAGTGCGACAGCGAGCAACCTAAACTCTTTTTCATCGCTGCGCCATGACTTGAGCCGCTCGAGGTTATCAAAATTCACCTTGCAGACAGTACACCAGGGCGCGAAAAAATAGACCAGGGTGCGCCTGGCCCGCGGCTCACCAGTGCCGTAGGTCGCTCCATTTAGTGCAGGCAGGTTAAGTTCAGGCGAGGTTTCTTTGACCAGATTGCGGGTCTGGTAGAACTGCACCGTCCCGACTACGATTACTATAAACAGCACCTGGCTTAGAAAGCTCACCGCCCGCGGATATTTTCCCTTTATCTCTCGCGCTTTGTTTAGCAGATTAGTTATCATGTGTTAATTCCCGTTGGCGCACCAGATAATACACTGGTGGGTAGATGAGCAATTCTAAAACGAAGCTGCTAATAAGCCCGCCAACCATGGGCAGGGCCACCCGCTTCATGAGATCGGCGCCCAAGCCATCTGACCAGAGTATGGGGGTGAGACCCGCAATGGCTGAGATCACCGTCATCATCTTGGGCCGCAGCCGGTGAACCGCCCCATGCAGCACGGCTTTTTTCAGATCAGCCTGATTTCGCAGACGCCCGGCCTGCTTCGCTTCATCATACGAGAGATCGAGATAGAGCAGCATGAAAATTCCCGTTTCGGCATCTAAACCCACAAGCGCAATGATACCAACCCATACCGCAACCGACATTTGGTAACCAGCCAAGTGCAGCAACACCGCAGCACCCAGCAAGGAGAATGGTACGGCGCTTAACACTAAAGCCGTCTTCCATAACTTTTTAGTATTCATGTAGATGAGAATAATTACCAGCAAGGCCGTGAGCGGCAACAGGGTAGCCAGAGTTTCGCGGGTTCGCTGCATATTCTCAAACTGCCCGCCATAAGACAACTGCACTCCGGCAGGTAATTGTATTGAGTTGTCAATAAGTGCTTTAAGATGATCAACATAGCCCCCAAGATCAGCGACTCCGGGATCAATAAACACATAGACAGTCAAAAGGCCGTTTTCATTGCGCAGCATGGCCGCCCCGCTGCGGGTTTTAATCACGGCAAGATCGCGCAGCCGCACTGTGGCACCGCCCGCTATAGTCAACGGCAGTTCAGCTAACCTTTCCCGGCTGTCGCGCCACTCCCGGGGGTAACGTAACGCAATATTATACCTTTCCCGGCCTTCGATGGCAACTGTCAGGGTCTCACCACCCACCGCTGTTTCAATGAACCTCTGGAATTCGGCAAGCGACAGGCCATAACGGGCTAGCGCATCGCGGTCGGGTTCAATATCGAGATAGTAGCCCCCGGTTACTCGCTCGGCAAAAATGCCGCGCGGCTTAAGTTTTTCACGCACAAGTCTTTCTATGGCCAAAGCAGTGTTTTGTAACGTTAGTACATCCCCCCCTTGCACTTTAATACCAATGGGCGTGCGAAACCCTGTGGAGAGCATATCAACCCGCGCCTTGATCGGCATCGTCATTGCATTTGAGACTCCGGTAAACTTGAGCGCCTTATCTAATTCCACGAGTAAATCTTCGCGACTGATTCGATCGCTGGAAATAAACCGCATAAGTGTCTGAAGCCATGAGGGCCAGTGAGAATAAAATCGTTTTATCTGCCGCCATCTTTCGGGGGGATGTAATTCAATAACCGTCTCTATCATAGAGAGGGGCGCAGGATCGGTAGCCGTCTCTGCCCGGCCGGCTTTGCCAAAAACCTGCTTGACTTCCTGCTGTTGCATAAGACGCTCATGCATCGCCACCAACAGTTTTTCCGCCTGGGGAGCAGAGAGACCCGGCACGGTAGTCGGCATATACAGCAGGGAACCTTCCCATAAGGGTGGCATAAACTCGCTGCCCAGACGCATAAAAAGAAAAACCGATAAACCGGCCAGCAGTACTGCGGCGACAACTGTCTGTTTCGCATAACGTAAACTGATACGACAAACCGGATCATACATACGAAACAGTACCCGACTTATCGGATGCTGTTCTTCCCTGTAGTAGCGACCGACAAATATGGCATTAGCTGCGTGATTCAGAAATCCGTGATGAAACTGGAATGGTTCCATACGACTGAAAAACATGCGAATGGCCGGATCTACTGTAATGACCAGTAAAGCCGCAATCACCATGGTAAAGTTCTTGGCAAACGCCAGCGGCTTAAACAGGCGCCCCTCCATCTCGGTAAGCGCAAAAATCGGCAGAAAAGCCACGGCAATTACCAACAGAGAATAAAACACCGAGGGTGCAACTTCCGCTAAGGCTTCCATGCGAATCTCCCGCCAGTCGCCCTGCCGCTGCCCACTCTGCCATTCCTGTAATTTGCGGTAAGCGTTCTCTACCTCAATTACGGCACCATCCACCAGTACCCCGATGGAAATTGCCATGCCCGATAAGGACATGATATCGGCTTGGGTGCCGGTAAGATAGAACGGAATAAAGCTGAGCAGCACTGAAATTGGAATTGTCAGCACCGGCACCACCGCCGAGGGGAAATGCCACAAAAAGAGCATAATCACCAGAGAGACAATTAGCATCTCTTCGATAAGTTTCATAATAAGATGATCTATGGCACCTTTAATAAACTCTGATCGATCATAGACCGTTATTAACTCAACCCCCTCAGGCAATCTGGTTTCGGCAAGTCTCTCTTTTACACGGTTGATTACGTTCAGAGCACTTTCTCCCTGCCGCATCACCACAATGCCACCGACCACGGAAGGATCAGCGCCCCAAGCTGCGATCCCCCGGCGCAATTCGGGTTCTTCGCTGATTCGAGCGATTTGCTCTAAAGTAACCGGGGTGCCGTTTTCGGTGCGCACCGCAATGCGGCGGATAGCATCTAAACCACCTAAATATCCTCGCATGCGTATCATATACTCAGCGCCGGCAAGCTCAATAAGACGAGCACCCCCTTCGTTATTGGCTTCCCGCACTGCCTGGGCCACTTCAGTTAGCGAGATCTGCAACTGCGAGAGTACCACCGGATTGACCTGTATCTGGTACTGTTTGCGAAAGCCGCCAACTGCGGCCACTTCCGCGACTCCGGGAACCGATTGCAGCACATAACGCAACGTGAAATCCTGAAAGGCCCGCAGCTCGGCAGGGGCAACCTTGCCGTCTGTCGATCTGAGCGCATACTGGTAAACCCAGCCGATGGAACTAGCATCAGGGCCGGTGGTAATCTCTGCCGCTGCTGGCAGCCGGTCACGCAACGTACTGATTTTTTCTAAAACCCGGGAACGAGCCCAATATAGATCGGTGCCATCCTCAAAAATGACATAGACATAGGAATAACCAAAATCAGAAATTCCTCTCACAGTTTTTACTTTAGCAGTACCAGTTAACGCACTCACTAATGGATAAGTTACTTGATCTTCGAGGATATCCGGGCTGCGCTCCCAGCGTGTCATGAGGATGACCTGGGTTTCAGAGAGATCGGGCAGAGCGTCAAGGCGCAGTCGGCCAATGGCCAGCCAGGCGGTAAAGAGTGCCACGGCTGTGAGAAATAATACCAGGTAGCGGTGTTGCGCTGAGGCCAAGACAATGCGGCGCAGCATCAGTAATCCTCATGTCCACCACGCAGGCGCCGCTCACTGTCTAACAGGAACGCCGCGCCGGCAGCCACCCGCTGGTTTTCTGCCAGCCCGCGGCGTATTTCAATATATCCCCCCTGCTCAATGCCTGTTTCAACTTCTTTCATGTGCAGGTGATCTTGCTCGTCGGCGATAAACACGATCTTTCTTTTGCCGGTATCAAGCAGCGCGTCGGAAGGCACAGCTATAACCATTCTGTTACCGGTAGCAATTTCACCTTCGACAAACATCCGTGGTTTTAAGCGGCGGGCGGCATCTTGAACTTTGACACGGGCCGTAAATGACCGAGTACGGTTATTCATTACTTCAGAGACACCGACCACATTGCCGCGAAATATTATATCGGGGTAAGCTTTAGCTCTAATCGAAACAACGGCGCCGGGTGATAGGCGGGCAATGTCACTTTCATAGACCTGCAGATAGACCATCGCATGAGAGCCGCTGCCGCGCAGCAGGTAAGAGAGTGGATCTCCCGAACCGCGCCGTAATATGGCAATCTCGCCCCGGGTCAACCCGGCTTGTTCCAGCTTGACGGCTAACGGTTCGAGCAGCGTCGCCCCATCTCTTTCAACTAACGCCATCCCCATTGCAGCCTGGCGGTACTCTACCATGGCGGCATAGAGTTCCGGGTCATAAGCTACTTGTCCGGGCGAGCGCACCGGAGCAGAAAAGTTACGGCGCTCAACCCTGGTAATACGCAGGCCAATTTCATGGCGTTCTTTTTCTGAAAGAAAAATGGCATTGGCATAGCTGCTGTGATCTGCATTAGCAGGATGTTGCTCTTTTTTTACCAGCTTCATGTTACAGATGGGGCAATCGCCAGGCCGCTTGGCCGTATATTCCGGATGCATCGGACAATAATAAATGACGTCAGCTTCTTTTGCTGCACAGCCTGCGAACAACAGCAAGACCGCAGCAAAAATCATGATTCGTTTTTGTTTTAATAAATATATTTTCATCTTTGTTTCCTTAAAAGCTCACAATTCAAAAATTCTCCCGGCAAAGTAGAGCAACCGTAGGCGACTTTCACAGAGTTCTCGGATAGCTTCAAGTTCACGCAGGCGGGCATCTTTAATTTCTTTGTAGAGCAGCAGAGTTGCCTGAAGATCTGCCTTACCCGAGACCACCTGTGCCAACTGGCTTTTCAGTGCGTTTTGCAGCAACGGCAATACACTCTCGCGGATACTCTGCAGATTTTCGGAGAGCGCCCGTTCGCGGCGCCGCTCCGCTTCGGCAGCGGCCTCGAGGCGCAGGGCAACTTCTCGAGCACGCCATTTACTCGCCTCCTGGGCCGCTTTTAAGGCAGCAATTCTCTCTGTATCGCGTAACGGGTAGGTTAGCGGCAATGGTACAGAAATTTCAAAAGATACCATGTCTTCGCCCCGCGACATAGCCGATGGTCTTCTGGCTTGATAACCGCCACCAATCATAACCTCACCAAACACTTCACTCTTGCCGCGGGAAACTGCCGAAGTCGCCGCCTGCTCTTGGTGCAGCGCGGCCCGATAAATCGGCGACAGGGACAAATCAAGCGCTGGCATTACCCGGCTAAGCAATTCCTCTTTTAAGTCGTCGGCAACATGCGTAAACGCCAGCTCAACTCCTAAGAAAGCGCTCAGTTCAAAACGCAAACCCTCTTTAACCGCAAGGTTCTGTCTAATTTCATTATTGTGCAGCTCAAGCTCTGCCGAGAGACGCTGCACCAAAGCGCTATTTCCCCCTGTTAGCGCCATACCCGAGCGGGCTAACTGGCGCATATCCTGCAGTGCGCGGTGCGTTTCTCTTAAGATGCGGTCTCTTTCCTGCGCGAAATAGTAACTGTTGTAGCGCAACAAGACTTCCAAAGCTAACTGTTGTTCAGCCGCTATATGGTTTTCTTGTGAGATCAGCGCGCGTAATTTCGCTTCTTGTTTGCGCCCCGCTGTCTGCCAGGGCAGGGCCAGACGCTGCCTTAACGTAACAGAATACCCTGACATGGCGTCACGGTCAATGGCGGGAAATGTCGCCACCGGTACATTGACGAGCCCCAAGCCCAATTGCGGGCTTTCGAGAAAGTAACTCTCTGCTTTTATTTGGTGATGGCTTTCTCTGACCTGAGCCAAAGTCGCCGCGAGAGCTGGACTTTGGTTACGCATTATGGTTAGTAGCTCTCGAAAGCCGACAGAGTCTGCAGCTGAGAGAGACATCCCCCCGTTGGTGAAAAAAATGAATAGGATAAATTTAATGAACTTAAGAAAAAGTTCAGATTGATTATTTTTACTTAAAAAATTCATAATACCCCCAAAGCCGCTTCGATTGACGACGACGGCAGAAATTTGACAGCAGGCGCAAGGCCAGCTTTAAATAACGCTTAGAATAAGCGTCAGATCACACTGTGATCCTGTCATAACGAATGGGGATATTAAATTAGAAAAGAGCGTTTCATTAAATATAGCGGGACATCGGATCGTGCCTGCGCAGGTATAGCATGAGAAGACGCTGTTACCTTTGCAGGATGGTCAGCAGGTAGAAAGGCAGCACAATACTGGTGGATATAAAACACCACTTTGGATTGCTGCTTCCAGTTCAGATTGCGGTCATGACTACAGAAAGTTTTGAGTGACGTGAATACATCCACCCCGGCTGTTGTGGTTTTTTGAAACGCAGATTCTCTGCAGCAGGCATGCGGATCTTTTTTTACAACGGTTTCAAGCTTTTCATGACATGAGGCATGAGCAACTAAAGAGCAATCCGCAAACACCTGTACTGCATTGCTCAACAAAAAAAGACCCAAAAATGCAGCGGCGGCTCGCATATATTGCTCCTAAGCTATACAATAGTTTTTTTTTAGTGCGTCAAGAGATTTTCGCTGGACGGGGACATTGCAGAACAACTTCTTACCTTATGTCAGTTAAATATAATATTGCATTCCGTTTGTCGCTGCTTGCTCTGTTGGCACTTTTACCCCTGTCTTGTGCGAAATCAGAAACGGCAGTGGTCTTTGATGGCGGAAAAATTAGCCTTCAAGAAGTAAATGAAAAAGCGCGTATGGATCTTTTTCAGCTTGAACAACAGGCCTACCAGGTAAGACAGCAGGCCGCCTATGAATTGGTGCGCGACAAAGTATTTGAACTTGAAGCCAAAGCCCAGGGAAAAACCGTCGAACAGCTATTAGCCGACCACGTTAACAGTAAACAACCCATTGACGACAATCTGCTGCGCCAGATCTATGAAGCCAATAAAGCACAACTACCCGGCAGTTATGAACAGGTAAAGGGGATGTTAAAAACCGAAATGGAGCGCCAGGCCAAAAACAGTGCACGAAATGAACTGACTGGTAACCTTTTCAAAAAATATAACGTCAAACTTGAATTAAAAGAACCTGTAGCTCCTAAATTAGACATTGATATAGCAGGCGATCCCTATTGGGGCCCTAAAGATGCTAAAGTTGTCTTTGTGGAATTTTCAGATTTTGAATGTCCCTATTGCAAGAGAATGCAGCCGGCCATACAGCAAATTAAAGCCGAATATGCTGACCGTGTCAAATGGGTATTCAAAGATTTCCCGCTGGATTTTCATGCCCAAGCCATGCCCGCACATATTGCCGCCCAATGCGCCGGCAAGCAAGACAAATATTTTGAATTCCAACAACGGGTCTTTAACCAACCCTATGAGCAAAATCGCAAGCTTGATATAGGGCCTGCCAAATTGCTGCAATGGGCCAAAGAAATTGGTTTAAACATTGCCGAATTTGAAAAATGTCGCGCCGATGCCGATGGTGCCATCCGAGCTGAAATTGAAGCTGATATCCAATATGGACAACGTATTGGTGTCCGAGGAACTCCCACCCTCTATGCCAACGGTCGCCCAGCTAACTCAGCACGCAGTTATGAAGACTTAAAAGAGTTGATAGAAAAACTACTCGCTGAGTGAAAGATATTTTTTCACAGGGGCTCGATTACCTCAAAGCAATTGGCCCCGGTAAATTTTTCAAGCTCATCTCCTCAATTCCCGCCCAGCGGTTAATGACCATTTCCCGCCAGGTCGATCATGATAAAATGGTTCACGTGCTGCGCTCAGTCAATTTGGATATCTCCCTTAGCCTGATCCGCAAGAATACCGATGAGGTGCTCATAGAACTGCTCAACGGCCTCGACGAGAAGGATTTAATTTTATTCATGTCGGAATTATCTGAGGCCCAAATAAGTTTCTGGCAACAACACCTCTCCCCTGCCCAAACCATCCAACTGATAAAGCTTCTCGGTGGATCGGGTGCCGTCAAAGCCATGAAGGTTTTAGGAGCACAGCGGGCCGTTAAGCTAGTTAAAGCAGTCGAGGTGGATGAACTGCAATTACTGACAGAACATTTTACGGTGGATGACCTGATACTACTCAGCAATCGAATGCCTGAAAAATTTATACTAAAGTGGCTCAAAAAACGTGGTATTGCCGACCTGCTCTACTTAGGGCCGGTAATGGGAGCCCAAAACCTGCTCCTCTCTTTTGAAACCATGGGCGAAAAAGCAGCCCTTACCATGATGGAAACTCTCGGAAAGGAAAAAGCCCTTGAGCTGCTGCTGCTGTTTAATCGTATGAAGCTGGCGAAAAAGAAACCAGTGGCTGCCCCGCCGGCACGGCAGCAAAAAGCACCTAAGAAAACAATGCTCCGACGCCAGGTAGGGCAGAAGAAACTGCCAAATAAAAAATGAAAAAATAATTGCCCCCGGCTGTCGCTCTTGTATTCTTGACGCTAAGAAATCACGGGCCATTTGCCCGCGAGATGAATACAGAGTTAGAATCTATATAAACAGAAAGGAAGGCATATATGACAATTTCAGCTAAGAAACTGCTAGTGGCAGCACTCATGACAATGGCAGTAATTGCGGGCCACTGTTCCAGTGGTGATAAAATAGAAAAGCTGGCAGTGGGTGAAAAACGCGACATTAAAGACGCTGACGGTAAAGTCATCGGTCAGTATGAACAGATTTCAGCCACCCAAGGAGTGTATCGCATTGACCAGAACGACGATGGCCGCTTTGAAAAAAGCATCCATATGACAGAAGGCAAAGTAACTTCCGTAGATTATGACAATGACCAGAATGGCGTTGTAGATAAAACTGTATTCTATGAAGATGAAAAGCCAGTACGCGTTACTGTTTATTCCAAACGTGACCAAAGCATTCTCGGTATCGGCAATGTCACCGAGAAGAAAATCAGCAGTGTAGATCTGCCGGGCAAGAACAAGCGAGTTTATTTCAAAGAAGATGGTTCTATTGACAGAATTGAAACTCTGAAATAAGCCCCCCAAGTTAGTTCATAAGAAAAGCCCGGTGGCTGACCGGGCCTTTCTTAATATGCTTATAGCGCACGCTTAAGTTGCGTCGGAACATCCGCCTGCTACTTTTTCTTTAGGGTGGCAATATAGTTATCTTCTTTCTGCGCGCCCGACTGTGTTAAAGCTACTAACTCAAAGATCTTTACTGGCTCATTCTTGCCCTTAACCCGAATTAAATCTAGCTCGCGAACTATAACGTCATTTTTTACTTCTTCATAAGTAAATTCCGAAATAATGCACAGCGTACCATAAATTTTATTTGTTCCTTCAAGACGGGCGCCAAGGTTCACCGCATCGCCAATTGAAGTAAAATCCACACGCTTGGTCGAACCCATCGCGCCGGCAATGACTTCTCCTGTGTTGATGCCAATACCAATTTCAATAGGTTTTTTGCCTGCCTTTGCCCGTTCTTGATTATGATTTGCCAAGGAGCGCCCCATCTCAAGCGCCGTAGCACAAGCCGACAGCGGATGTTGTGGATGGTCAAATGGCGCGCCAAACACAGCAAATATTTCATCACCGACAAATTTATCGACCACCCCACCATGCTTGATGATGATGTCAGTCATGATCTCCAGGTATTCATTGAGCATCAGTACAACTTCGTGTGGAGTCAAGGATTCCGAGATGGTAGTAAAACCGCGTACGTCAGAGAATAGCACCGTGACAATTTTTTTCTGTCCGCCCTTGAGCAGATCTTCTCCCGAAAGCACCACTTGGGCTACTTCAGGAGACACTAAAATGCTCATACCCTTGAGCATGATATTAAAAGTGCGCGATAGCAAACCAACCTCATCGGAGGATTTCACCGTCACGTCTGCCGAGAAATCCCCCTGAGAAACTTTTCTCATGCCGGCAATAACCCGCTGTATCGGACGGGCAATCAACGAGGCAAACACGATCGCCGTAAAGACGCCAAACACAATTGCAACAAGGCCCACTAACTGCAGGTTCACCTTGGTCATGAATATTTGGTGGTTTACCGACTCAAGACTAATCCCGATATGAACTTCACCAATTAGATCTTCAGATTTCGGATTTTCCTTAAAGGCAATCCCCGCGGAATAATCTAAAGCATCAATTTTTTTTGTCGAAATTTCACCATTCTTCTCTTTGACTGTCTTTGTATAGATTACCGGGGAAACCACAAAAGCGGGAACATCCCCCCTCGATGCTTTTTCTAAAAAACTTGTGGCGCCGCTGTCAAACTGGTAACGGCTGTAAGGCGCAATTTTTTCGTCGGTATGCCCTAACACTACCCCATGACGCCCGAGGATGTAGGCATATAATACGTCAGGCTGGCTCTTGACACCGTCAACGTCTTCAAACAACAGTTCAGAAATCTCTTGGCTTTTGTAAAAATCAATGTAATCCTGTTCGGTTTTTAACGAAGCGATTTTTCGAGCGTTTAGGCCATAGATCTCAACCAGCCGACTGCGGATACCCGCCATGAGTCCACGTATGATAATCTGCCCCTGTTTGTTTTTTTCTTCTAAAAGTGAATTGGTCTGCTGCCGGGTAGCGATCACGGTAATCCCAAGAGCGATAAGAAAAATCAGCAGAGAGAAGAGAATAATCAGCTTTTTGCGGATGCCAAAGCGGATTTCATTTGCCCGGTACTCGGCGTCTTTGCGGGCATTCTCCCGGCGTTTCGCCTCTCTGGCATCAACGGTCTGGCTGCTCTCTGTCATGGGGTTTCCTGGGTTTCTGGGTTATCCGAGGTTGCTTTCAATATCGACAGTTCTGCAGGATTTTTTAACCGATTAGCTGAAAAGCTATCAAGCAGAGCAGCATAGCGCTCATAATTTTTTCTCAGGAAATCAGCCAAATCATGCTCCTGGGCAACCGTTGCACAAGCCAACGTAAAAACCTGCAGCAGACGAATCGGATCATGCTCGATCAAAGCCTCTTCATTATGCCAGATGGTATTGCCGTCACCATGGAACAGTTCATAGCGCCGGCCCCGCCGACGGGCAATAAACCACGCCCCGTCAGAGCTATCCCGATAAAGGCGGATGCTCTGCTGACCGCCCGCAATTTCTAGAGACACCAGATTACTTTGTTGCATGGGTCATACCCTGTAAGTTTTGCGACTTTTTCAACCATCTTTCAGGCCAGTTAAAATAACCAACTAAACAATCCCTATTGATGGGTCCCTCATCTTGTTCAGGAATTCCGGAACAAATTCAGGTAAAGGGGGGCTTCCCGCCCCCTCGCTGTGACCAGGCTTGTCCCCGTAGGGGAAAACCGGCTCTAGCAGGCGGCGCTAAAGCACCCACCCCTTCGAACCTTGCCAAAGCCTGCCTGGCCTGCGCTACCCTCTGGCCTGCCATGGGCAGCTCCTCTTAAGGTTAGGGAGAATCGGAGGACAGTGGGCTATAAGGCGGGAATTAGCCGAATTTCAGGTGATAGATCACCTGAAATTCGGCTGCTCGTCCCTTCTCTGGACTGCCGTGCTTCTCGATAGTGAA